>MHEI01000058.1:8943-11966 GCA_001805165.1 Nitrospirae bacterium RBG_16_43_11
CTGCAGACGCAGCGAAACTTGGTGTATATCTCCATGGCCTTGCAGGGGATTTAGCAGCAGAAGAAACAGGGATGATTGGCATGATTGCAGGTGACCTTATAGGGCGTATACCGGCAGCAATAAAGCAGGTAGCAGGTAGCAGTAAGCAGGTAAATCTAAATTAAGGAGCAAGAATGGCTACAGCCAAAGACATAATGACTAAAGAGGTCATAACAGTTACAACGGACGTAACCATCGAAGGTCTCGCCCGCATCCTTACGAAACACGACATCAGCGGGGCGCCGGTAGTTGATGAAGAGGGTAAACTCATCGGAATTGTAACAGAAAGCGACCTGATAAAGATGGAGCAGAGACTTCATATCCCCACAGTAATCAACATCTTTGATGCAGTAATATATCTTGGAAGCTCAAAGAAATTTGAAGAGGATATCAAGAGAATGGCTGCAACCACGGTCGGGGATATATTCAAGAAAGATGTGGTAACAATAACCGAAAGCGCTACCATTGAAGAAATAGCTACAATTATGAGTGAGAAGAATGTCCACCACCTCCCCGTCATCAAAAAAGGAAAGCTTGCCGGCATAGTGGGAAAGAAGGATATCGTGAAGGCAATCGCGAAAGGTGAGAGATAAATACCCGAGTAAAATTTGAATTACTCGATTACAATCAAGACGACGAGTGTTAAAGAGACAATAGCAATTGGGAAAAAATTGGGGAAGCTCATGTCACCCGGCGATGTAATATACCTGACAGGCGAGCTTGGGGCCGGCAAGACCTGTTTTGTCAAAGGTATTGCAGAGGGGCTTGGCATAAGAGGTAAGGACATTACAAGCCCGACATTCATCATCATAAATGAATACAAAGGGAAAATCCCTCTTTATCACATAGACCTTTACAGGATAGGCGTCATCGAAGACTTGAGAGACATTGGGATGGATGAAATTGTATACGGTAAAGGGGTCACGGCGATTGAATGGGCCGAAAGGATAAAGGATGTACTGCCGGATGAGAGGCTGGATATAACATTGAAGTGGGTGGATGATAAGACACGCTCTATTGAGATACGAGCGTTTGGACATCATCACAAAGAAATACTGGATAAACTTGGAGAAGGAAAGAGTAGTAGTCATGGATAGCGGAACAGATGCAATTGAAATAATCAAAGACATGAAGGAATATCTGCTTTCCTTGAAAGAAAGCGGTGTGGAAGAGGTCTGGGCTGAGGAAATCCCCTCTGAAACACCGGCACAAAAGCCTCGGCAGCTTGAAGCACTGCGGGAAAAAATCGGCGATTGCCATAGATGTAAGCTCTGGGAAGGGAGAACTAACATAGTCTTCGGCACAGGCAGCCCTGATGCAGCCTTGATGTTTGTCGGCGAAGGCCCTGGACAGGAGGAAGACAGGCAGGGTAAGCCGTTTGTCGGAAGGGCAGGAGACTTACTTACAAAGATGATTGCAGCAATGGGGCTCACGCGGGATAACGTTTACATAGCAAATGTGATAAAATGCAGACCTCCGGGCAACAGGAACCCGGAGGAGGATGAGATTGCATCCTGTAAGCCATTTCTCAATGAACAGATTGACATACTCAGACCTAAGGTTATATGTGCTCTGGGAACATTTGCAGCTCAAACCTTGCTTGATACAAAGACAAGGATCAGTGATCTGAGGGAAAAGATTCATGAGAGAGGCGGTTACAAAATAGTGCCCACATTCCATCCGGCATATCTCCTGAGGAATCCAAATGAGAAGCGTCGTGCGTGGGAAGACTTGCAGATTGTAATGAAAGAATTGGGACTGGTTGGGGAATGATTAAATGAAACAACTATGGGCGCCATGGAGGTTGAACTATATCTTAGAAGGCACTACTGACGAGTGTATCTTCTGCGTAAAACCAAAGGAAGATAAAGACAAAGACAATCTGATCCTCTTCAGAGGAAAACATGCCTTTGTTATAATGAATCTCTACCCATATGGCAACGGCCATCTCATGATAGTCCCTTATGAACATGCAAGAGAACTAAACGAACTGCCGGAAGGCACCCTCCTTGATCTAATGCTTCTCACAAGGAAGTCAGAGAATGTCCTGAAGAAGATATTCCAGGCACAGGGTTTTAATATAGGGATAAACCTCGGCAAGGCAGCAGGAGCTGGAATAGATGAACATCTGCATATTCACATCGTTCCCAGATGGATAGGTGACACTAATTTTATGCCTGTACTCGCTGATATTAAGATAATACCACAGCATATATGGGCAACCTATGACCTCCTTCTGCCATTTTTCAGAGAGGAAAAATAAAGGAGGTAAAGAATGCTGCGTATTATCTTCGCCCTTATTATTGTAATCATACTTGCTGTTATGGCAATGGCTAATAAAGAATTGGTCAGTATCAGCTACGTCTTAGGTTCCACATCACCGCTGCCCCTCTATCTCGTGCTAATTGTGACTTTTTTTATCAGTGCATTTGTATTCACATTAATCCTGTTACCCTCATGGATTCGGGACAAGATGGAGATAAGAAAGCTGCGGCGAAGGCTCAGGGATATGGAAGAAACAAGAAACTGAGATAACATCAGATGACAAACCAGGATCAGTTAACCCCCCTTTTACGCCAATACCAGAACATAAAAAAAGAACACAGGGATGCGATATTATTCTTCAGGATGGGGGATTTCTATGAGATGTTTTTTGATGATGCCGTCACTGCATCAAAAATACTTGAGATAGCGCTTACTACACGGGATAAGCGAAATGAGAATCCCATTCCAATGTGCGGAATCCCATACCATGCAGCGGATTCATACCTCCCTAAGCTGATCAGGGCCGGACACAAAGTCGCTATTTGTGAACAGACAGAAGACCCGGCAACAGCAAAGGGAATAGTAAGGCGTGAAGTGATACGGGTTGTAAGTCCGGGAACAGTGCTTGATGGGAACCTGCTTGAGTCTAAGGAAAACAATTACATTGCATCTATATATCATGGAAGGGACATGGCAGGTCTGGCTTTTGTGGACATCTC
>MHEI01000059.1:0-4565 GCA_001805165.1 Nitrospirae bacterium RBG_16_43_11
AACATATAGAGAAAAACCATTAAGGGGGAAATAACATGATAGAAATGGTGGTCTCGAATACCTGGGGAGGGAGAGGGCACAAACGGGACGATCAACAGGGCGCTCACAGCGATATGTAAGAGAGGTATTTGGTGCCCCCGAGACGAATTGAACGTCCGACAAACGGTTTAGGAAACCGCTGCTCTATCCGACTGAGCTACGGGGGCGGGGTTAAATCGGAACGGAATCATTAACTTCAATGTATGAATATATAAGCGGGTGGGTTACTCTGCTAATCTGTTTAAACTGAACCCCAATTGCGAATATCTTTCCCACCGGTTTTATCCATCTTACTTTGCCGGCAATCTCTTCGAACTTCTCTACACTATCATCCTTAAAGAAAATATGCAGGAGCAGTTCATCCTTAATCTCAAACGGATTCTCTGAATAAAAGGCTGCTCCTCCCTTGCTGATATTTACAGCCAAACCTGTCAAGGGTTCTGTTACCCCCTTCGATCTGATATCAATTTTACCGGTTAATGTAATCCTTAAATATTCTCTACGTTCTATTGCCAATAACATACCTTTCAAATACCAAGTAATTGCAGGATAGTACTATACTACAATTAACAATGGGTTACAATACCCAGGACCAAATTTATCTTGACCTCTATTGGAATTATTTGTTATTATTCAACTACCCTAATATGGGTAGTTACATTCCGCCCCTCAGGGATTGATTTCTGTGTCAACGCGTTCAGGAGCAGGAGGCAGAAGATGTCAGGCGATGCACTGTCAGAAGAACATTTAGACCTGCTCCTTGAAAAGGTTTATACGGCAAAGGGGTGGGACTTCCGCCAATATAGAAGATCGAGTATTAAGCGGTGCGTAGAAAGACAGATTGCAATCTCAAGACGTTCCTATCATTCATACCTGGATTTATTAGACTCTGAACCATCAGAATTCAATAATCTGTTTAATCATATAACAATCAAGGTAAGTGAGTTTTTTCGTGACACGGAGGTATTCCAGCGTATAGAAAATTATGTTATCCCCATGACCATACGGCGGCTGACTATAAAAGGGTCGAAGACTCTGCGGATATGGAGCTGTGGTTGTGCAAAAGGAGAAGAACCACTCTCAATAGCCATACTCATACACAAGAGAATACAGGAAATGGGGGTGGATTTTGAGGTAAAGATATACGCTACAGATATAGACGAATCTGCTGTAAATGCCGCAAGAAAGGGTGTTTTTGTTGAAGATTCATTAAAAAATGTTGACCCGATTACGAGAAGTCAGTTCTTTCAGACGGCAAACAGATCCTTTCAGATAATCCCAAAGATCAGGAATCTTGTTACATTCGGGGCACATGATATTGTCTCTCATATACATCTCTCCCACATGGATATTATACTCTGCCGCAATCTCCTCATATATTTCGAGAAAGACCTCCAGGAAAAGGTGTTTGAGAAGTTATATTGTTCCCTGAACACGGGTGGCTTTATTGTACTTGGAAAGAGTGAGGTACCCCCTTTGAGCTATAGAGAGAACCTTCTTGATATATGTAAAAAAGAGAAGATTTATCAGAAGGTTGCACAATAAATGCCATACGAAGTAAAGAGTGCAATAGTGAGAAATTTTCTAAATACATCTCTCAGGACCAAATTGCTGCTGACCTTCCTGGTAGTCGTGATAGTCCCAATAGTCCTTTTTGCCATCTTCTCTGAAAAACTCATTGCTCAAAAGGTACATGAAGAAATTCAAAAGGCAACTGATCAAAACTTAGAAACCGTCTGGCTCCAGTATTATGTGCGTGCTGACCAGATGAGATATGGCATGCTTCAGGCAACCGAGGCAGTTGAAAAGGGGATTCAAGAACACAACCAACCGTTTCTCAAGAATAGAATGACATTATGGAAAAATACCAGGCCATATGTGGATGTATGGATTATAGTAGACAGGAACCGCAAGGTCATAGCAAGACTTAATAGTAATACAGCAGGGGACTTTTTTGAATTGAACGGGGTTGTAGAGAAGGCCATGATTAACAATCATCCTGTTATCTCAACCGAGGTCATGCCAAAGGAATTGTTACTCCTGGAAGGTGAAAATCTGGCAAAGGAGATAGTTATACCAATCAGGAAGGAAGGGGCAGAGATATACGACCCGGGCCGGGAGACAGAGAGTGATGCATTAATCCTTACCGTAGTTGTACCTGTAATGGATGAAAATAATGTAATAGGGGCTATTATTACAGGAGACATACTGAACAAGGATCACTTCATACCGAATGCAATCTTATCAAAGATCCCCGGTTCAATGATGACTATAGCTAAGGATGGAGTTAGAATTTCAACAACAGTTACTAATATAAATAACAGCAGGGCCATTGGAACATTACTTCCTGCAGCAGCGATGTCCTACATAAATCAAGGTAAAGGGTTCAGTGGTAATACATTAGTAGAAGGAGAAAAATATATCACTGCCTTTGACCCGATAAAAGATAATAAAGGTAACACCATCGGTTCCCTGTTTATTGGAATGCCTGAAGCCACATTTACAGAACTCCACAAGGATAGCCGGTATAACATAATCCGGGCTATGATAGTGGGAATACTATTTGCCGGTGGAGCCGCAGTTTTTGTAAGTAAAGCCCTTACCCGCTCCCTTAATACACTGGTCGAGAAATCAAAAGAGGTCGGCTCCGGGAACTTAGATGCTGTGATACCAATTGACACCAGCGGCGAAACAAAAGATGAGGTGTCCATACTTGCAAGGTCATTTAACTATATGCTCACCGGCTTAAAGGAAAGAAGCAGGGAACGCGATTTTCATCTCACAGAATTAGAAAAAAAGTCCTATGACCTTTCCGCGCTCAATGAAAAGCTTCAGGCAACCAACCAGGAGCTTGAGGTCTCTCTGGAAGAGGCCCAGTCCCAACAGGAGGAGCTTCAGTCTGCAAATGAGGAACTTATCATTTTAAACGAAGAGCTTGAGAAGAAGACTAATGACCTGTTTGAGGCCAATATGAAGATCATGGAGGAAGAAGAGGAATTAAGGCAGACAAAGGATAAACTGCAGCTCATATATGATGGTATTGACGATTACATATTCCTCCTTGATCCGAATTGCACTATCTTAGAGGTCAACAAGGCATTTCTCGATAAATATGAACTGAAAGAAAAGGATGTCATTGGGAAAAAGTGCCATGATTTAGTTTACGGGTGCAGCGATGTTGCACCTGAGTGCGATGTAAAACAAGGGGCCAATATTGACACCCCCCAACGACACCGCACTACCACAAAGGACAAAAGGATCGTAGAGAGATATGTTTTCCCTATACATGACAGCAATGGATATTTAGTCAACAGGATTGAATATATCCGTGACATTACTGAGGAAACGATGCTGAGAGAACAGCTAACGCAGGCGGAAAAACTCACATCTCTCGGAGAAATACTGTCAGGGATAGCACATGAACTGAATAACCCGCTAACAGGAGTGCTTGGATACTGTGAGCTCCTGCAAGAGACGTCGCAGGATAAAAGCATGAAAGAACAGCTTGGGAAGATTAATGATGCGGCAGTCAGGTGTAAAAAGATCATAGAGAATCTTTTAAGCTTTGCAAGGCAGCACAAGATTGAGAAAAAATACTGCGACATTAATGATATTATCAAGCGTACGCTGGAGTTAAAGGTCTATCAACTGAGGATTGACAACATAGACATATATACGGACCTATCCGCTGATATCCCGAATACAATGGCAGACACATACTCCCTTCAGCAGGTCTTCCTTAATCTGATTAATAATGCCCACCTTGCCATGGTAGACAAAAAAATACCGGGGATTCTTTCTATTAAATCCGAACAGGTTAACGGGGTTATCAGGATTATCATTTCAGATACGGGGGTTGGCATCGCTGAGGAGAGTTTGTCCAAGATATTTAACCCATTTTTCTCAACCAGAGAGGTCGGTAAGGGCACAGGGCTCGGATTGAGTATCTCATACGGGATTATTAAAGAGCATAATGGAAAGATCTATGCCACAAGCAAACCATGTGTGGGAACAAGCTTTTTTATAGAAATACCTGTTGTTCATCAGACGGAAATAAATTCTGATACAAGAGAAGAAAACTGGAACACCGATGAATTGGCTTTGCCGAAAGGAAAGAGAATATTAGTAGTAGAGGATGAGCCATCTATCGCTGACCTCCTCAAGGCTGTCATTGAGGGGGTCGGTTTTGATGTAGATACAGCAGAAGATGCATTATCGGCTATTGACAAATTACAAAACAAAGATTATGACCTTATAATAAGTGACATGCGGATGCCCAATATGGATGGAAAAGGCTTATTCCGGGTAGTAGAAAGTATAAGACCTGAACTGTTAAACAGGATAATTTTCATCACAGGAGACCTGGGGAATCCGGATACCAAAAAATTCTTCGACGAGAATAAATGTAAATTCCTTGCAAAACCTTTTACACCCACAGATATAAAAATACTCATTTCAGATTATTTTGCCGGAGATTATGGAGAAGGCGGCATTGCCTGAGAAGATGAAGGCGATACTAAAGGTTG
>MHEI01000059.1:4577-7875 GCA_001805165.1 Nitrospirae bacterium RBG_16_43_11
AACATCCCCTCCGTAAAAGATGATGAGGTGCTGATAAAGACAACAGCCGTATCTGTCTGCGGCACTGACCTCCATATATATAAATGGAATGATTGGGCGCAAACACGTATTAAGAGACTCCCTCTTATACTGGGACATGAGTTTGCAGGTGAAGTAGTGGAGTCAGGGCAATGTGTCAGCAGCATTTCTGTGGGGGATTATGTTTCAGCAGACAGTCATGTAGTATGCGGCACTTGCCTTCAATGCAGGATAGGACAGCAGCATATCTGCAATAATCTCCGGATACTGGGAGTGGACAGGGATGGCTGCTTTGCAGAGTATGTAGCAGTACCTGCAAGGGGTGTATGGAAGAATGACCCTGGCGTACTGCCGGAATTTGCCTCAGTTCAGGATCCCCTGGGAAATGCTGTTTACTGTACACTTGTTGAACCTGTAGCTGGGAAATCTGTCCTGATAATAGGAGATGGCCCTATAGCTCTTTTTTCTGCCGGCATTGCAAGGGTTTCCGGTGCAAGCTGGATCGGGCTGACCGGCCACCACCCGGCACGGATGGATGTGGCAAAAAAGATGGGGGCTGATGCTGTATATCATGGGGACGATGACCGGTTTATACAAGAAGTGACAGATGTAACCGGCGGCGCCGGAGTTGATGTTGTGCTCGAAATGTCCGGGAGTGAAAAGGGGCTGGAACAGGGTTTGAGGCTTTTGAGAAAAGGGGGAAGGATTTCAGTGTTCGGGCTCTTTCCTTCTCCTGTCACGGTAGATATCACAAACCGGATAATATTCAAGGGTGTCACCATGTATGGCATAAATGGCCGTGTCCTATTTGATACATGGTACAGGATGCACAATCTGCTAAAGTCAGGCAGGCTTGATATATCGCCGGTAATCACGCACAAACTGGCTTTTGATGATTTTGAGAAGGGGTTTGAACTGCTGATGGAAAGGCCGAAGAAGGCGGTCAAAGTAGTGTTGATGTTGTAATGTATACACATCTTAAAACACATCTGCAACAAGAGCTTAATGCCATCAAAGAGGCCGGCCTCTACAAAGACGAACGCATATTATCTTCCCCTCAGGGTGTCTTTATAGAAGTAAAGGGGAGGCGTGTCATCAACATGTGCGCCAATAACTACCTCGGACTTTCAAACCATCCTGCCATAGTATCCGCTGCAAAGGCCGCACTTGACCGAAGGGGTTACGGGATGTCGTCTGTCCGCTTTATCTGCGGGACACAGGATATTCATAAGGAACTTGAGCAGAGGCTATCGTCATTTCTCAATATGGAGGAGAGCATACTCTACACCTCCTGTTTCGACGCAAATACAGGATTATTTGAAACATTGCTTGATGAGCGGGATGCAATACTCAGCGACGAATTAAATCACGCATCCATCATAGATGGCATTAGATTATGCAAGGCAAAACGTCTGCGGTTCAGGCACATGGACATGAATGACCTTGAGGAGAGATTAAAAGAGGCGACTGATTCAAGATTCAGGTTAGTTGCAACAGACGGTGTATTTTCTATGGATGGGGATGTGGCGCCTTTAAGGGATATTTGTACATTGGCGGAAAGATATGATGCCATTGTAATGGTGGATGATTCACATGCAACCGGCTTCTTCGGACCTAATGGAAGGGGATCAATAGAACATTGCGGCGTTGAGGGAAAGGTGGATATTATAACGAGCACACTTGGCAAAGCCATGGGAGGAGCAACAGGTGGATTCACCAGCAGTACGAAAGAGATTGTAAGTTTCCTGCGTCAGAGATCCAGACCGTATCTCTTCTCAAATACCCTTGCGCCAATGGTAGTCGCAGCAACAATAGAGGCGCTTAATCTGACAGAAAGAGGGGTAGACCTCAGGGAGCACCTGAGTATGAACACAACTTATTTCAGAGAAGAGATAACACGTCTCGGGTTTGATGTCCGGAAGGGTGTTCACCCGATTGTACCAATAATGACTGGGGAAGCAGCACTTGCATCTGAACTGGCATCGTCCCTGTTCGAAGAGGGGGTATACGTTGCAGCATTCAGTTATCCTGTTGTACCAAAGGGTCAGGCACGAATACGTGTGCAAATCTCAGCCGCACATACAAAGAGTGATCTTGATTTTGTGCTGGATAAGTTCGGGAAGGCAGGAAAGGCTTTACACATTCTGTAGGGTGGGTGCTGCCCACCGAAAAGTCAAAGCCAGCTTCGCAATGTCCACCCGACAGATTCATATAAGCGTGAAGACCAGCCCCTTGCAGACCAACGTCCTGCATTCACCTCATCCGCCTGGGACAAGTCTTCAAGAAACTGGTCCCGGAGTTTCCGGCACAGTATACTATCCCTTGTTATCAGGTTCAGTTCATAGTTCAGAAAGAAGCTGCGATAGTCGAAATTGGAGGAACCTACTGTACCCCACGAGCCATCAACCACGATGGTCTTGGCATGCATCAGTCTTGGCTGGTATTCGTATATACGCACACCCTCTTGCAGTAGGGTTGAATAGATGTAGTGTCCTGCCCAGTGTGCCAGCGGCACGTTAGACTTTCCCGGTACAAGGATACGCACATCCACCCCTCTGCCTGTCGCATTTATGAGCGCCTTCATGGTTCTGGTATCAGGCACAAAGTAGGGGGTAGTCAGATAGATAAAGTGTTTAGCACAGGCAAGTAAGGTGGTGATAAAACAATTCAGGAGATATCTGCACTCAGAAGAATTATTCGGGACCAGCACACTCGTTACGCCTCCGTTTTCCGGTATGGACCAGTAAACCCTGCCATCCCAGAAGGCATAAAACATCTCTGCGGCCTGCATGGCAAGATCATTGCCAAATCGGACGTGGGCATCCCTCCATCGTTCCCTGCCAACGATTGAATGTGAACTCTGCCGGTGTATATTGAATCCGCCAATGTATGCATCTGATTTGTCTATAACCAGTAATTTGCGGTGCTGGCGGCGATTGTAACGAAAAGGATCACGCCATGTCCAACGGTTAAACCATTGCACCCGGACGCCATGACTGCTTAAGTACTTCTCAAGCTTATTCCCTGTTCTGAGCAATGTTCCTGCTGCATCAAGATGAAGCAGAACTTCAAGCCCTTTACGAACCTTGTCTGCCAATGCCTCTGCAAACTTCCAACCTACTTCATCATCACCAAATATATAGCTTTCAAGAAGTATAGTATTCTTCGCATTTGCTATCGAACCGAGCATTGCTTCATACAGGACATCACCTTCCGTAAAAAAGTGAAGGGAGTCATTTCCCGGCACCAACATGGGGAGACACAAATGCGGTACAGACTC
>MHEI01000059.1:7892-9088 GCA_001805165.1 Nitrospirae bacterium RBG_16_43_11
ATAAAGTCAGCCTGTCTGTTCAGAGCAACACAATCGCCGGATTTTTTCATCATTTCACCCTGGAAATGCCCTTTCAAATCCCCCTCCGCAGGATTTCTCTGGCAGCTACCACGCCGGACACAGAAGCATGGATCAGTCCCCGCGATACACCTGCCCCATCACCGATGGCGAAGAGGTTGCGAATCTTTGTTTCAAAGTTATCGGTTAGTTTTATCCTTACTGAATAGAACTTCGCCTCCACACCATATAGTAGTGTGTCCTTTGAATAGAGACCTGGCGTAAGCTTGTCCATAGCCTCAAGCATCTCCAGAATGTCGCATAAATACCTGTAGGGGATCACAAAACTGAGGTCTCCCGGGGTGGCATCTGCCAAGGTTGGCCGGATAGTCCCCCGCTTTATCCGCTCAGGGGTCGAACGTCTCCCCTGAAGCAGGTCACCAAGCCTCTGAACTATAATCTCTCCACCAAGTATATTGGCAAGTCTTGCGATATACTGCCCATAAGCAATGGGTTCCTTGAACGGTTCTGTGAATAATGTGCTGACAAGGATGGCAAAGTTAGTGTTATTTGACCGTTTCGTCGAATAACTATGACCGTTTACAAGACACAGATTTCCATGATATTCGCGCACAACTTCACCATATGGGTTCATACAAAAGGTCCTGACCTGATCATCAAACTGTTTGGAATAAAAAACAAGTTTTGCCTCATAGGCAAAATCTGTAAGAGGTTTCATTATGGGTGCCGCTGCTTCTACCCTTATCCCGATATCCACGGGATTCGTCAGCGTCTCAAGCCCAATCCTCCCCGACTCCTTCTCAAACCACTGAGCGCCGCTCCTGCCTGGAGCTATTATCACAAAATCTCCTGTGATATCTTCACCTGCATCCGTTCTTACACCTGTCACCTGACCGTTTTCGTGAATGATTTCAGTTGCAGCAGTATTAAACTTCAGGGTAACCCTTCTTTCCATATCAGATAGAAATCCCCCAAGGACTTCTGCACATTTGTCAGTCCCAAGATGACGTATTGGAAAGGGGATAAACCTGATGCCATGAAGCGCCGCTGCATCCTCAAGTTCTGCAATCTTCCCAGTCTCGGTACCATGTAATTCCTCAGGGGCGCCAAATTTCAGGTAGATCCCGTCCACATATTCTATGAGCGATTTTAGTTCCTCCTCCTGCACATAGTCCCTT
>MHEI01000059.1:9132-15221 GCA_001805165.1 Nitrospirae bacterium RBG_16_43_11
CACCCGCACCTCCCCACCCGCACGACAGGACATCAGGTCTCTCAGACTTTGCCATATGCACACCCGCTCTTGTCATTGCTATTCGATCTGCAAGACTTGCCCCCTTATCAATCATGAGTACCTTGATATCCCTGTTTGAAGACAGCAGTTCCCATGCAGAAAAAATCCCTGCCGGGCCGGTACCAACGATTATTACATCGAATCTCGCCATATTAAATAGGGACAGCGCCCACTTAATAAATGGGCGCTGTCCCTATTTAATAGTAGATACCCTGACCTTGTCAAGGTGGTTCTTGTATGGTATCGTATTTTGAGTATCGCGGGGACTTAAATGGAAAAACTCTATTATACAGGGTTGCTATTCCTTAATTTTGCTGTTCTTAACATTATCTTATCCATTATATTATTCATAATCTCTTTAGTCGGCAAAAGAGTCTTGTCTTCTCCATATATTAAGAGCAGGTTATTCTTTATATCACTTGCAGCGCCTCCGGTAGTCGCTGCATTTACTGTTGTTACATCTTTTATTCCCCCTTTCTTTGTTAAGCTTCATGATGGACCTATGCTCTGCGTGAATGAACCTTATTGTTATATATTTTCACTCATCCCTGAATTTCCCATGTTCAGTGGGGCAGTTATAGCTGCTGTAGTACTTGTTCTGCTGTCAATTCTCTATTCAATAGTATCTTTTGGGGCTTACTTCAGGATGGGCACTGTTATTAATAGACTTCCTGCACTTTCTTATGATAATGGTATGTCAAGGGATAGGGTATTGGGGATCGGTGGATTACGGGTTAAAGTAATAGACACACCTCTCATGATCAGTTTTGTATGGGGATACATATCAAATTTTATCGTTATTTCTACAGGAACGTTAAAGTCTCTTTCTCCTGATGAATTGAAATGTCTCTTTGCGCATGAGATATCGCATTACAGAAGACGTGATAATGTTCTTAAAGGTATACTACTGCTATGCCGAAACACCCTGTTTATATTCCCGCATATTCATTATATATTCAGATGGTGGAAAGAGACGATAGAGTTAATAGGAGATGAAGCCGCTGTATTGAGCACTGGCAAACCTCTGGACGTGGCTTCAGCTATACTGAAGATGCAAAATAAATCAGCATCTGAAAGGGACTGGAACATCGAACAATTTGCAACGGGTTTTTCTGCTACTGCGCATACTGAGACACTGACAAAACGGGTGGAAAGATTAGTGGCGATTAATGACTCAAAGTTAGTACCGGGTAATGCAAGGTGTAGTTTCATCCCTTCGGAGACAGGTATAGTTACCGTCCTGATAGTCATGTTTCCTATATTATTCGCAGTTGTATATGAGATTGACCCGCTGATGCTTCATTGCTATCTGGAGAAAATAACATCGCTGTTGTAAGTATGGACGGAATCTTAGGTTACTTAAAGGCTACTGACTATTTACCTGAGCTTGAAGGCAGGATTGCCCTTGTAAAATCCGACCTTAATGTCCCGTTTACAAGCGGGGATGACAAGCCTCCAATGGTTGCTGATCCATTCAGGATCCTTCAGGCAGCGCCATTTATCAGGGAACTGATAAATGCAGGAATTATCCCCCTGTTAGTAACACATCTTGGAAGACCGAAAGGGTACAACCCCTCATTAACATTAGACCCCATAATAGGGCATCTATCCGGTGCAATTGAAAAAAACGTTGAGATTATCAGATTCGACCCGGAACGGGTAATGTTTAATTCAAGACAATTTAATCCTGATTATATCAGAGGTCTGTTTAAGGATGGGGTCATACCAATACTCGATAATATCAGGTTTCATACAGACGAGATTAAAAACCGCGATACCCTTGCCAGGGCATTAGTATCCGTTGTAAATCTGAGTATCCAGAACTCTTTTGGTACAGCACACAGAAAAGAGACCACATCAAACAGGATACATGAGTATATACCCGGTTTGGCAGGAAGTCTCCTCGTGGATGAGATTGAGTCCCATGCAAAGACAAAGAGACCAGGGTCCCCTTATGTGGTCATTGTGGGAGGTGATAAGGTTGAAGACAGCCTGCAGCTCATGCGGGCGATATTCAGGGCAGAAAAGACAACACACTGGAGTAACATGTTCAATCCTGAGCTGAACCTTCAGATAGGTGAACGGCTTGTGGATTATGTATTAGTCGGTGGTCACCTTATGTATGCGTTTGTTTATGCACAGTTGACTATGTTGAAAGAGGAGAACCTCAGGGGACTTCCCGGTGATGTTAAAAAGGACCTGCGGGGTCTCCGGGAGGTAAAACTAAAAGGATATGATTCTTCTGAAGGCGGAGGTTATCAATACGACACAGAAGAGATAAACCTGGCACAGGGCCTGTTAAGATTATATAATAACTTCCAGTTCAGAGACACAAATCCTTTAGAAGGAAGGAGATTAATTGTCCCTGTAGATTATGTAGTAAAAAGGGGGGACACGATATTCAGGTCTGTGCAGCTTAATGAACTGCTTGATGATGATGAGATTGTAGACTTCGGAGACCGTACAAAGGATTTATATGCCTCAGTTGTTGATAAGGCAAAGACTATTGTCTGGAACGGTCCGCTTGGCGTAGATGATGAAAGGTATATTGAAGGTACACGAAGGCTTATAGACTCCATTCATGCGAACAAAGAAGCGGTAAAAGAGATCGGCGGAGGCAGTACTAACTTCATGACCTCTGCCTATGAGAAGGAATCAGGCCGGAAATTTGATATGGGATTCAGATCAACCGGCGGCGGTTCTACCCTATTGGAAACAGCATATGACTCTCCGGTAACCATATCCCTCATAATGAGTGCCAGAAAGCTCCTGGAAGGTGGATATGGGATTCCTTACGAGACCCTGAGAAAGGCCGTAATCAGACGTCAGCTTTAAGTTGAAGGCAGGGGGCTCCATATCATCTTAGAAGACGCAGCCCATTGATTATAACGAGAAGGCCCCCTACTTCATTTATCAGTATACCCGGAACGAGGCCGATCCATCCTATTAATGCAACCGGTACCAAAAAACTTATAATAACAAGTGATATAACAATATTCTGCCTGATATTGTTGACTGTCCTCCTGCTCAGATTAAGGACATAAGGTATTTTGGACAGGTCATCAGCCATAAGGACTATATCTCCTGTCTCAATTGCAACATCAGTCCCTGCAGCGCCCATGGCAATACCAAGGTCGGATTCAACCATGGCGGGTGCATCGTTTACCCCATCCCCAACCATAGCAACAATACCGTATTGTCTTTTCAGGTCTACAATGGCCTTCACCTTTTCCTCCGGAAGCAGCCTCGACACATACTCACTAATACCAGCCTTCCCTGCCATAACCCGTGCTACATGCTCATTATCCCCTGTCAACATAACAAGGCCGGTCACTCCCATCTCTTTAAGCCTCCTGAGAGCCCCTTCTGCCTCAGGCCTTATCTCATCCCTAATGGCAATAATACCAAGCAGTTCATCCCGGCCGGTTAAGAAGATGAGGGTCTTACCCTGTTCCTCAAGCTGTTTTATTTTCTCCTCTGCATCCTTTGTTGCGATCCCCATATCCGCACATAACGATTTGCTCCCCACACAGTAAGGTTTACCTTCTACTACAGCCTTTACCCCCAGACCAGGGAATGCCTCAAATCCCTCCACCTCCAGTATGGATATTCCCTTTTCCTTAGCTCGCTCAATGATTGCATCTGAAAGTATATGCTCGGAACGGCTCTCGACAGAAGATGCAATACTTATAATGGACTCCTCTGTCGCAGCGCCAAAGGGTATCACATCAGTAACAACCGGCCTTCCGGCTGTTAATGAGCCGGTTTTGTCAAAGGCTATCGCCTTGATACGGCCTGCAGCCTCCAGATAAACCCCTCCTTTAATTAAAACCCCGTGTCTTGCAGCATTTGCAATAGCCGCAACAACCGAGACAGGGATAGAAAGGGCAATGCCGCAGGAGCATGAAACAACAAGTACGACAAGCCCCCTGTAAAACCATTCACTGAAATTACCAAAAATTAAGGTAGGGACTATCATTACCAGAATAGCAAGGACAAACATGAAGGGGGTGTAATATTTTCCGAATGTCTCTCCAAACCGCTGGTATCCTGATTTCCGTGACTCTGCCTCCTCAACATAATGGATTATCCTGCCAAGTGTTGTATCCTGAAAGGGTTTTGACACCCTGAACTCAAGAGAACCCCTCTGATTTATGCTCCCTGCAAAGACTTCATCTCCGGGGCCTTTTGAAACAGGCATTGACTCACCTGTGATAGGCGCCTGGTCCACAGATGAATAACCTGAAATGACCTCTCCATCAAGGGGTATCCTCTCACCTGGCTTTATAATGATCGTATCACCGATCGTTATATCATCAACTGAAAGGGTAATCATTGTACCATTTCTTCGTACTAAGGCATCCTTTGGCGCAAGCCCCATGAGTGCCTTTACTGCCCCTCTCACCCTGTCAGTTGCATAAGCCTCCAGGACATCACCGAGGGAGTATATCAGTACCAGTAGAGCCGCCTCTTCCCAGAGTCCAAGGATCAAAGCCCCAATGGCTCCAACGACCATCAGCGTCCTGATATTCGGGGTCAGCGTTTTAAGTGCAGTTATACCCATCTTTGCCGGGTAATATCCGCCGACAAGGATTGCTATTCCGTAAAAAAGTCTTGCTTCGCCATGCGGGAGGCTAAGGATAAGTTCAGAAATGAATCCCAGGAAAATGAAAAACCCGCAGGTAATCAGGGCAAGCAGCCGCGGCTGTCTCCACCAGACTCTAACTTGTTGCCCTTTTTCTTCTTTCTCCAGACTGGCCTTCATGCCAGTCTTATCTATAGCCCTTAAGAGCTCTTTTACGGTAAGAAGAGACGGGTCATAGGAGACCTTCAGGCTCCTGGATACGATATTGACATCACAACCATTTATTCCTTTCAGACCCTGAACCCCGGTCTTTACAAGCCGCGCCTCATTCTCACAGCACATGCCTTCGATATATATGGTTGTTTGCTTCATCCGAAAATACCCTTTCCACCGCAGAGGTCACAGAGGACGCAGAGGAAAAGATATAATTTCTTTATAATCTCTGCGAACTCTGCGTTCTCTGCGGTAAATTTTCATGCCCCTTTGTGAGCCCAGACTCTTGTAGTTGCCCAATTCATTGGGCTTCAACTCACTTCAATCTTTGCCCGTTTCAACATCGCCGAATTGGTCACCACGGATAAGGAGCTTAAGGCCATAGCCGCCGCCGCTATTATGGGATTTAACAGACCAAGGGCTGCTATCGGAATACCCACTGTGTTGTAAAAAAATGCCCAGAAGAGGTTCTGTTTTATCTTCCTCATTGTCGCCTTTGATAATCTTATCCCGGCTACAACATCCCTCACATCATCCCTTATTAAGATTATCCCCCCCGTCTCTTTTGCAACATCAGACCCGCTCCCTATTGCTATCCCTATATCAGCCTGGGCCATGGCAGGGGCATCATTTATTCCATCTCCAACCATTGCCACCACCTTTCCCTTAGCCTGTAATTCCTTTATCACTCCTGCCTTCTCACCCGGGAGAACATTAGCGATAACGTTTTCTATACCAAGCTGTTTTGCAATTGCCCTTGCGGTGCGCTCATTATCACCGGTGAGCATGATAACCTCAACCTTTTCGTTCTTAAGGGCTTTGACAGCCGCCAGAGAGTTTTCTTTAATGGTATCTGCTACTGCAATGATCCCATAAATCCCCCCCGCCCCTCCAAGCAGCATCGCTGTCTTGCCCTGTTCCTCAAGTATTCTCATGGTATCCTCAAGACCTCCGACAGAAAGCCCGTTTGTCTCCATCAGTCTCCTGTTGCCTAAAAGGATCGTCTCACCTTTATAAGCAACCCTTACCCCATTACCCGGAATTGCCTCGAAAGAATCTGCATCAGGAATCTCCATTCCCCGCATCTTAGCAGCCTTTAAAATGGCTTCTCCGAGCGGATGTTCAGAACCCTTCTCTGCAATAGCAGCGTATCTTAATACTTCTTCTTCATTCTGCATTCCGAATTCCGCACTCCGCACTATATCTGTCACAGACGGCTCTCCCTTTGTCA
>MHEI01000060.1:0-2123 GCA_001805165.1 Nitrospirae bacterium RBG_16_43_11
GCTCATGATTATGGGTGCCTTTGTAACCTCGACCGGCTCCGGCCTTGCCTGTCCGGACTGGCCGCTCTGTTATGGCACAGTCAGGCCGCCGTTCAGGGTACACATATGGTTTGAGTGGGGGCACAGGCTACTCGGCGGGACTACGGGGATACTTTTGATCCTTTCCACAGTCTTTGTCTGGATGAGATACAAAGGGATAGCCCGCTTCCTTACGGCATTACTGCTGGTACTTTTGTTTGCCGGTGTCCTTATAGGAGGCGTAACAGTCCTTACTGAGGCGCCTTATCTTGATAACATCTTCAGAGTTGCCATCGTATCATCACATCTGGTCATTGCTACGATGGTGTTAACATCTCTGATTTTTACGCTGAGAAAAATCAGCGGTAACAACAATGTTGCAGAAAAGGGTTATGCCTTCTTCCTTTTCTGTCTTGTATATCTTCAGGTAATTCTGGGTATTCTGGTCCGCTATTCCAAAGCCTCACTGGCCTGCCCTGATTTCCCCTTGTGTCAGGGACAGCTTATACCATACCTTGGTAACAGCGCTGTTGCCCTGCACTTTACGCACAGGATTACAGCCGGTGCTGTGCTATTGTTCACTATATTTATGCTGTACAGGGCGATAAAAAGGAGCAAAGGGATCGGGGTTGCAGCAATTACCCTGAGTCTTGTACTGCTTCAGGCTGCCTTTGGTATATCTGTAGTCTTAACAGGGATGTTCCTGCCTGTAATTATTCTGCATGGCGCTACAGGTTTCATCCTTCTTGGCTGGCTTGCATATCAATCAGCGCCATTTCTGTTTTCAAAGAGAGATAACCTGTGGAATATGCAGGTAGCAGGTAACAGGTAAGAAGGTAGAAGTAGGAAGTAGGAAGTTAGAAGTTAGAAGTTAGAAGAAAGAGGGTAGCAGGATTAGTTCCCTCCCCTTCAAGGGGAGGGATAGGGTGGGGATGGGTTTTCATCTCTGCGTCCGGGGAGGATGATATGAAAGAATACGCAATAGAAAGTGCACTTCCATCAAGGCATGCAATAGGAGACTACTTAGTCCTGGCCAAGCCTGGTATCGTATCCCTCGTTATGATGTCTACGCTGACAGGTCTATGTATCGCCAGCAGGGGGCTGCCTGATTTATGGCTAACTATTTCTGTTATGACCGGCATTGCTTTGGCAACTGCTGGGTCAGCCATACTGAACAATTATGTAGACAGGGACATTGACGCCATCATGGAGAGGACCCGGAGCAGGGCGTTGGCAGTTGAGGCATTTTCCCCGCGGAACACAGTTATTACCGGAACTCTTTTAGTTGTCATCTCTGTTGCCTTTTTATTATCTGCGGTAAACAGTTTAACGGCGATATTTACCGGCGCTGCTGTATTCGGTTATGTAGTACTGTATACAATAATCCTGAAACGCAGGTCATCCTTTGCAAACCAGGTTGGAGGCATTGCAGGTGCACTGCCTCCTGTAATTGGTTATGTGGCGGTGACACAGAAGGTTGATCTGACTGCAGTAATGCTGTTTGCGATTTCAGCCATTTGGCAGCATCCTCATGCATTGAGTATTGCCCTTAAATACAGGGACCAGTATGAATCAGCGCGCATACCGGTCGTTCCGGTTGCTAAGGGAGTCAGGTCAACAAAAAAAAGGATTTTCATATATACGGCACTGCTCTTACTTGTAAGTATTACTCCTTATATTTCGGGCATGGCAGGTATAATTTATCTATTTGCAGCAATAACTGCAGGCATCTACTATCTTGGACTTGCCGTGAAATTTATGATGTCTAAACGTGATTGTGATATGTTTCTGTTTTTCTATTCTATTCTCTATATAGTGGTTATTTTTGCTGCAATGATCCTGGATATGGCATGAAAATCCAGAATGTCATCCAGTACGAGCCTGGGCTCACAAAGGTTCATGAAAATGCGAATCGTGTTACACACACCGTCCGTCATCCTGAACTCGTTTCAGGATCTCAACGTTGCCGGGGAGGGAGATTCTGAAACAAGTTCAGAATGACAGGGTTGGTAGATCGCAATGACAAGTTGGAAGGGGATTCTCGGGTGACTTATTATTAAATCTACATACAGGTGGTTTTACATTGCAATATTATCTTTAGGTAT
>MHEI01000060.1:2216-8032 GCA_001805165.1 Nitrospirae bacterium RBG_16_43_11
GGCACGTTGTTCTGGCAATACTTCTGTGGCTCCTGTCATTTACTGTTGTGTTGTGGGATATCTACTTAGGTGATGGTACTGCGGGCAGGTTCAAAAACATCTCACATAAAATCTCTTTCCTGGGTCCGATCCTTGTGACTATTTCCGTCCTGACAGGCAATGGAAAGGCAGTCACAAACAACTATGTCCCTACCATAATTGATCCTGTATTTTTTATCGGGTTAACCTTGTTTATCATAGGATTCTCCATAAATGCGATTGCATACTTAAAGAAGGGCATTAAGTATTTATTCACAAAAGATATCCTGTTAAATACAGTAATAATATCTCTTTTTATCAGCATTGTAATGATTTTATCTCTTGTAAGCTCTATATTGCTTAACAGGGAATTTGCAGAGCCAATTATCTTCTATGAAAGACTGTTCTGGACTCCAGGTCATATTCAGCAGATATTAAACGGCTCACTGCTTATCATCGTATGGTATACCTTATTGCGGAAACATGGTGGAGAATTCAGGACATGGGGGTTTCTCAAATATGCCAATCTATTGCTTTTCATATCAGCAGTTTTTATATCTTCCATCCAATTTTTCAACGATCCGGTAGATAAAACATCTGTTGCTGCGGCAGAGATAACCTATGCATTCGGACTCGGCCTGCCGGTCTTTCTTCATATTGCAAATATCATAAGAAATCTGAAGAGAGCTAATTTCGGGGTAGCCTATATCGCGTTAATCCTTTCTATGATAATTTATACTTTTGGTATTGCAATAGCATACGGCGGTTTTGCCAATGACCTTCGGGTTCCTGCTCACTATCATGGAGCGGTGACCAGTCTGACATTGGCTTTTATGGGACTTTCATATTATCTTATCAGGGACATAAGGAGCAGGGTTTACGGAGAGCGTCTTGCCAGATTTCAGCCCGTTATCTACGGGGCAGGGATGTTTCTATTTATCCTTGGCCTCTTTATTTCCGGTGCATTCGGCGCTCCGCGCAAGACATATGGCGTTGCATTTACATCAGACCCGGTGGTATTGGCGTCGCTCACTATTATGGGAATAGGTACAATCCTCGCAGTAATCGGAGGGATTATCTTTGTGGGTTATATAACAGTTACATTAGTTAAAGGAGGGAGAAGGTATGAATTACCAGGATAAAGCTGAAGGCAGGAGTAATAAGACGTACTTCGTTATCTATCTGATTCTGGGTCTGATTGCATTATTGATAGTTGATGCGTTGGTCCTCTCCTGGAGACTATAGCGTTAAATAGGGACAGCGACTATTTATTTTACAGATGTAGGCTATGTGTGATAAATAAATAGTCGCTGTCCCTATTTAAACTGAGGTGATCAGGTTTGAATCTATATACAGTTTTACTATATGGCTCCCTTATTACAATAGGCATCAGCGGGCTTTGTATCCTGTCAGGTGTTATTTTCATCAAGCTTTGCCACAGGGAAAGGCATAAATGGGCAATGCTTTCTGCCTCCTTTTTTGCACTCATATTTGTCGGACTATATATGGCAAGGACCTCGATCTTCCCGCACACAAAATATGAGGGAAATTTCAGGGGGATTTATTTTGCGACTCTATGGTCTCATACATTCCTCTCAGTGGTTAATTTCCCTATGGCAGTAATGACATTGTATTCAGGACTCAAGGGGCGGTTTGAACGCCATAAAAAGATTGCTCCTTATACGGCAGGTATCTGGTTATATGTCGCTGCAACAGGCTGGCTTATATATTTTTTTCAACTATAATTACTTCAATTTTCAAATCCGATATATCTTTAAAGTAAAGGAGGAGGAAATAAATGAAACTTGGCTATATAGGGCTTGGTAAGATGGGTTTCAATATGGTGGAAAGGCTCCTTGAAAAAGGGTACGATGTAGTTGCATATAACAGGAATCAGGGATTAGTGAGGGAGATTGAAAAGTATGGGGTGAAAGGGGCTGATAGTCTCAAGACCCTGGTTTCACTCCTTCCAAAGCCAAGGACAATCTGGCTTATGGTTTCTCATCAGGCTGTTGATACTGTTATAAGTGAGTTGCTTCCGTTAATTGACAAAGGTGATACCATAATAGACGGAGGAAACTCGCCTTATAAGGATTCGATTCGCAGGTCCAGGGAACTGGAAGCTAAGGGGATAGATTTTCTTGATGCCGGGGTCAGCGGCGGGCCTGGAGGAGCCAGGAGAGGGGCCTGTATTATGGTTGGTGGAAGGAAAGAGACATTTGACAGATATCAGTCACTATTCAGGGATCTTTCCGTTGACCAGGGATATGGGTATATGGGGCCTGCCGGGGCGGGACATTTTGTAAAAATGGTCCACAATGGTATTGAATATGGGATGATGCAGGCAATTGCAGAAGGGTTTGCAGTGCTGAAGGCGTCACCTTTCAATCTCAACCTTATCAATGTTACAGACATTTATAATCATAAGAGTGTCATAGAATCAAGGCTGGTTGGCTGGTTGAAAGATGCATATGAAAAATACGGCGAGGGATTGGAACAGATATCAGGCTCGGTTGCTCACACAGGCGAGGGGTTATGGACAGTGGAAGCCGGCAGGGATTTTGGTGTACCTGTCCCAATTATCGAAGGATCACTTAATTTCAGGAATGAATCACAAAAAAAACCAAGCTATACGGGACAGATCCTTTCTGCCCTGAGGAACCAGTTTGGTCAACATGAAGCAGCAAAAAAAGAAAAATAACATAGACCAATAACGAGGGGGCTTTGAAAAGAGAATCTTCCGGTTCCAGGATGGAACTTCTATACCCAGATAGTAATACTTTTAAAGTTGATGTCCCAAGTCCTTGTTGTCTGGTGATCTTCGGCGCATCCGGCGATCTCGCACGGAGAAAGCTGGTACCTTCACTTTATCGTCTGAATAAAAACAAGACACTACCAGACAAATTCTTTGTCCTCGGTGTTGGAAGGACTGAGATGAGTATTGATACTTTCAGGGAGTCGTTGAAGCTTGGTGTAAAAGAGGCATTCCCAAGGGATTTTGATGAGACGTCATGGTCAGAGTTCGTTGTTAAGCTTCAATATTCTATCGTAGATTACTCGATTATGGAGACATATGTCAGGTCTGTAAAGGAGAGGCTTGTCCAATTAGAGGAGGAGTACAATACAGGAGGCAGCAGGATATTCTATCTTGCTATTCCACCAACCCAGTTCAGGTCAGTCATAACAAATCTTGGTGAGACAGGGCTTGCCAAAGAGGAGAAGGGTTATACACATATTATCATAGAAAAGCCTTTTGGACGTGACCTTGAAACCGCCCAGGAGTTGAACCGTTTTATCGAGAAGTATTTTGCCGAGCATCAGGTATTCCGTATTGACCACTATCTGGCAAAGGAGACGGTACAGAATATCCTCATGTTTCGCTTTGCAAACTCGATCTTTGAGCCTTTGTGGAACAGGAGATATATTGACAGCATTCAGATAACTGCAACGGAGACCCTTGGTGTCGAAAAGAGGGCAGGATATTACGAAGAGGCCGGAATTATCCGGGATATGTTCCAGAATCATATGCTCCAGCTCCTTGCCCTGACAGCTATGGAGCCGCCGGTTGCCTTTGAGGATGAATGGGTAAGAGTCGAAAAGTACAAGGTCTTTCGTTCCATCAGACCTATCCCGCTCGGAAGGCTTGATGAGCATCTGGTTGTTGCACAGTATGGAAAAGGCATAATAAGTGGTGAAGAGGTACCTGGATACAGAGAAGAGACGGGTGTTTCCAACGATTCTATTACACCGACATATTCAGCCATGAGGCTTTTTATAGACAACTGGAGGTGGAATGGCGTTCCGTTCTATCTCAGGTCAGGGAAGAGGCTCCACAGAAAAATGACTGAGATTGCAGTGCGTTTCCGGGCCGTTCCACATCTGATGTTTTCAAAGATCATGAGTGATGACATTGAGCCTAATAGTCTGGTATTCAAGCTTCAGCCTGATGAGGGTATCAGCCTGACCTTTCAGACAAAGAGTCCAAGTTCAAGGATGTCTCTGAATCCGGTCTCTATGCAGTTTTCATATCAGAAGGACGTACTGCTGGATGCATATGAATGGGCCCTCCTGGACTGCATGTTCGGGGATCAGACCTTGTACTGGAGCCAGGACGGTGTTGAGGCTACGTGGGCATTGCTGACCCCTGTGCTGAAGATGCTGGAGGCTACCCTGTCTCCTGAACAGATACCAACCTATCCTTCAGGTTCTGACGGTCCCAAAGAGGCAGCCCTGTTGCTGAAAAGGGACGGCAGGACATGGAGGCCTCTGGGAGTATGATATAGGTCTCCCTTCAGCGGCTGATATTAACTCCAATCCTTCTGCAATACGCAATTACCTTACACTGACTGCATAACGGGGATATGGGCTTGCAAAGGTTTTGCCCGAATGTGACGAGGAGGTCATTGTATATCTTCCAGTATTTTCGAGGTAATTTACTCCTGAGCGCATCTTCTGATTTTTCCGGTGTCTTTGTATTTATATAGCCCCAGCGGTTTGATATCCTATGGACGTGTGTGTCAACACAAATACCGTCCTTGTCATACCCTGCGGTTACCACCAGGTTTGCAGTCTTTCTGCCTACCCCCTTTAGTTTCAGCAGTTCATCTATGGAGTCAGGTACAATCGAATCGTAATGTTCTGTCAGCGCCCTGCAGATTTCGATTATGTTCCTTGCCTTGGTCCTGTAAAATCCGACTGGGAAAATAGTCTGTTCTATCCTTCCCACAGGTATTTTAAGCATGTCATCCGGGGAGCTGGCCAGGGAGAAGAGTCTATGGCTTGCCGCTGCTGTTGTAATGTCCTTAGTCCGCAGGCTGAGGATACATGATATTAGTACCTTGAAGGGGTCTTTTGATTTCTCAGCAACCTTAGTTACTGCCGGTGCTTCCCATTTTTTTACCTCTTTTTGCAAGATGCGGATGATTTTGTGAATATTTTTGTCGGTCATCCGAATAACAGTTTACTTTCTAAACCATCTCTTAAGTTTTGGCATATAATCGCTGACAATTTCCTTTGCCTTGTCCTCTGTCATGTTCCTCTTTGTAGCTGCTATACCTGTACACTTCTCAATCATCTGCTCCAGAGTCAGATCAGGTTCAGTAAAGTCACCATTCTGGAAACAGAATCGGCAGTAACTGAGATTCTTGGCGCCGGAGGCTGTTGTCCCGAAATCTTTTGGATCCTGGATTGGCATGCCGCAGCTCTGGCAAATTGGTCCTACTGTTTTTGGCATAATTCCCTCCTAAGTGGTTAATAAACACCCTGTCATTTTGATAAGGTGTTCACTGTTCTTTATACGTCCCCATCTTTCTGAATTTCTCATAACGCATTGCCGCGAGTTTGTCGCCTGGAATGGTCTCAATCTCCTTTAATGCCTTTATCATCGCCTCTTTCAGATATTCTGCTGCGATGAATGTGTCCCGGTGAGCTCCGCCAAGTGGCTCTTTTACGATTATATCTATAACACCAAGTTTTTTCAGGTTCTGTGCAGTCAGTCTAAGTGTCTCCGCTGCTTCCATTGCACGAGTCCCGTCACCCCATAGGATTGCTGCACAACCTTCCGGAGATATGACCGAGTATATTGCATGTTCGAGCATCATGATACGGTCTCCTACCCCTATCGCAAGAGCGCCGCCGCTCCCGCCTTCGCCTATGACAGATACAATAATCGGCACCTTAAGCCGGCACATCTCAAACAGATTTCTGGCAATAGCCTCTGCCTGTCCGCGTTCCTCAGCCCCTATTCCCGGATAGGCCCCAGGTGTATCAATAAATGTAATGATTGGTTTGTGGAACTT
>MHEI01000061.1:0-8514 GCA_001805165.1 Nitrospirae bacterium RBG_16_43_11
CTGCTGGAGTGGCTGTGGAAGATGTGGGGCTTATTGTGCTGTCAACTACATCCCCGGACATGTTCATGCCATCTACAGCCTGCCTTGTGCAAAGGAATATTGGGGCTAAAAAGGCAGCAGCCTTTGACGTCAACGCATCCTGTTCCGGCTTTTTATATTCCCTCAACATAGCAGAGATGTTTATCAGAAGCGGCCAGACAGACACTGCACTCGTTATTGCAGCAGAAGTAAAATCACGGTTTGTAGACCCACAGGATAAAGAGACCGCCATATTGTTCGGCGACGGAGCTGGCGCTATAGTCCTCAGCAATGAACATGCCCTCTCCCAATTATCAGCCCAAATCCTCGGCACCTGGCTCTACGCCGACGGCACAAACTGGAAATGGATAAATCTCCCGGCTGGCGGAAGCAGAATGCCGGTAACCGCTGACACAATAGCATCAGGTCTCCATACCATGCAAATGGATGGCAGCAAAGTCTACCGTAAGGCCATCAAGACCTTTGAGGGTTTGTTAACAGATACGGTAAAGAGATGTGGCCTTACCCTTGATGACATAGACACCTTCATATTTCATCAGGCAAACCTGAGGATCATTAAACAGGTAATTTCACGGCTCGGCATTCCGGAAGAAAAAGTCCCTGTTACGATTACGCGTACAGGAAACACATCATCAGCCTCTATTCCAATTACACTTGATCAACTCGTAAGAGAAGGGAAAATAAAAAAGGGCGATAATGTCTTATTGGCCGCCTTTGGAGGCGGACTGACATGGGGGGCGGCAATTTTAAGGCAGAATTTTTAAACTCATTTATAATTCAGAACATTTATGACAATCAAGGATCGTAACTCTCCAAAACCCCTGAAAAAAAGGCTGTTGCCGCATCAACTCTTCAGGCTTATTCCCGCATTAGATTCACTTAGAAAATATTCTGCTCATACATTATACAGAGACCTGATGGCAGGACTGACTGTCGCTACTGTCGCAGTTCCCCAGGCAATGGCGTATGCAGCCATTGCAGGAATTCCTGTGAAATATGGCCTCTACACAGCCATTATAATGACCGCTGTCGGCGCCCTGTTTGATTCATCAAAACAATTGATCAATGGCCCTACAAATGCTATATCCATAGCTGTCTTAAGCGCCCTCGTTCCGTTTGCAGACCATGAAAAGATACCAATGGCAATATTGCTTGCCCTTCTCGTAGGACTTATACAAACCGGAATTACCCTGTTCCGTCTCGGAGACCTGTCGCGGTACATATCAAATGCAGTAATTGTAGGATTCACAACCGGAGCAGCAGCCCTGCTTGTTCTTGACCAGTTGAAAAACCTGATAGGACTCAAAGGTATCGGCGCTCCTCATGACCATTTTCTGAAAAGGTTCTGGCTTACTATTACAACAGGAGGACCGGTTCACACATGGACACTGGCACTGGGAATAGGAACTATCATACTTATTCTATGCCTGAGGTGGCTTAACAAACTCCTGCGATTGCGAATGCCGGAATTTCTGATTGCTATTATTATCACTGCTGTAATTGTCTGGGCATTTGATCTTGCAAAGATAAGTAATAATGGCATTGTGGCAAATAATGTAGTTAATGTTATCGGCGAGGTTCCACGAACCTTGCCGTCATTCTCAACGCCAACAGGAAACTGGGGTCAGGTGCATCAGCTCTCCGGCAGTGCATTTGCCATTGCAATACTTGGATTGCTTGAGGCAATTGCAATGGCAAAATCCATAGCCGGACAAACAGGACAGAAACTGGATATAAACCAGCAGTGCCTGAGCGAAGGTCTGGCAAACATTACCGGCAGTTTTTTTCAGTGTTTTCCAGGCTCCGGTTCACTCACAAGATCGGCTATTAACCAAAATGCCGGCGCTTTAACTCAGTGGTCAGGTGTGTTCTCGGCCATTGCAGTAGCAGTTATGGTTTTATTGTTTGCACCACTTTCCATGTATATTCCAAGCGCAGCCCTTGCAGGGATTCTCATAGTCTCAGCATGGCGGATGATAGATTATCACAGGCTCATATACCACATGAAGGCAACAAGGTTTGATGTAGGCATTGTCCTTGCCACAGCATTTTCTGCCGTATTTATATCCGTGGAATTCTGCATTATGATAGGCATATTCCTGTCGTTTGTTTTTTATGTGCCAAAGGCCGCAAGGATGCACATCTCAGAGCTGACTATTGCCTCTGAGAGGGTTATTCGTGAGAGAATAAGCGGAGACCCACATTGCACTAAAATGCTGATCTTTGACCTGGAGGGTGAAATGTTCTTCGGATCCGCTCCTGATCTTGAAAGGTATCTGATGAGGATTGCTCAGCGTTCAACCGACGGAATCCGCATAGTGGTACTTCGGCTCAAGAGGGTACGCAACCCGGACGCAGTCTGCCTTGGCCTGCTTGAAGATTTCCTGAAACGTATGGAAAGTAATGGTGTACGGGTGATGCTGTGCGGTGTAAGACGTGACATGCTGAAAACACTAAGCAATGTGGGGCTGACAGCCTTGCTTGGAAAGGATAACATATATCCGGAAGGAGGCGCTGCATGGTCCAGCACACTGAGCGCCGTACGTGCGGCACACAGCATGCTGGGCAACGACCTCTGCCCGCACTGCCCGACCCGCCATACTAATTCGAAAGAAGCCGATAACTGGCATTATATAATCTGATAATATTATTGACCCGGAAACTTGAGTCAGTACTTAAAAACATGAAACTCAGCGACAACAACAGATGCTTCGGCTGCGGCAAAGAAAATCCGCTCGGTCTTAAGATCGCCTTTACATTAGACAGGGGAAATAAGGCAATAAAGGGTGAGTTTACTCCGCGGCCGGAGTACCAGGGGTATCAGGGCATAACACATGGAGGCATCATAGCGACCTTGCTTGATGAGGCTATGGTTAGGCTTGCCTTTGAGCTGGGAATATATACCGTTACGGCATGGATGGAGATTCGATATACGTCTCCACTTGCTACAGGGGAAAAGGTCTTTGTATCCGCACAGATAATCAAAGATGGGAAGAAGCTCTTAGAGGCAACTGCAGAGATTACTGACAGCAGTGGCACTTGTATCGCAAAGGCACGCGGGAAACTTATGAGGGTCTAATATCCCCTTTGAGGATATCACTGTAGCAGTTGCTGAAGCACACATCATATTGTAGCAATAAGCCATTTTCACCCATGCCATAGTATTTTTTACTTTACTTTTTAAAACCAGTATGCTATATAAAATGTCACATGCGTCTTAAGAAATTAGAAATCTACGGCTTTAAGACCTTCCCCGAAAAGACTACCATTCATTTCCAGCCAGGGATAACGTGTATCGTTGGACCTAACGGGTGCGGAAAGAGTAATGTCGTTGACTCCATCCTCTGGGTTATGGGTGAACAGAGCACAAAGACCCTGAGAGGGGAGAAGATGGAGGATGTCATTTTCTTTGGAAGTGAGTCAAGAAAAACCCTTGGTCTGGCAGAGGTCACCCTTACTATAGGGGATATACGGGGCGAACTCCCCTCCCAGTATTCAGAATATTCTGAGATCGAGATTTCGAGAAGGCTCTTCCGCTCCGGTGAGAGTGAGTACCTTATCAATAAAGTCCACTGCAGACTGAAAGACATCAAAGATATACTCATAGATGCAGGAATAGGGTTCAAGGGCCATTCCGTTATAGAACAGGGAAGGGTTGAGAAGATATTAACCTCCACCCCTGAAGACCGGAGGGCTATCATTGAGGATACCGCCGGCATAATGAAATATAAGTTCAGAAAGACTGAAGCCCTCAGAAAATTAGAGGCTACTCAACATAACCTTCTCAGGGTGCGCGATATCATTTCAGAAGTTAAGAGACAGATCAATTCACTCGACAGGCAGGTCAGGAAAGCAAAGGATTATCAGGAAGTTGCGGGTAAAATAAAGGAGCGTGATGTAGCCCTTGCGACAGCTAAGTATACGGCGCTTGATACCGGATTCATTGATTTGGGCAAGCGAGAAGAGTCTCTGAAGACAGACGAAATTCAGGTACTATCGGAATTTAACAAAATTGAAGCAGATGGAGAGGCAACAAGGACTGCTATCATAGAAGAAGACAAAAAACTTTCTGCCCTTAGACAGGTTTTACATGAAATGGAAAAAGAGATCGGTGGAAATGAAAACAAACTGATTCTCATTGACAACCAGACGACACACCAAAGGGGTGAGGTAGAACGTATATCATCTGAAATAACAAGGTTAAAGGAAGATATTTCAGCGCTCAATATTTCACTCGAATCATTCAACATGGAGAATACTATTGTTGAAGAGTTCCTCTCTAAAGGAGAAGAATCTATTCTTGAAGAAGAGCGCAGATATGAGACTGCAAGTAAGGAATTCCAGGAGCTGCATGAGAAACTTGAAAATGCCCGCAGGATGCTCTTTAGTACAGTAACAAAGATAACGGAAGCAAAAAACAGGGAAGTCTCTGTACAATCAAGGACTTCTGAACTGGCAAGACTAAAGGATCGCATTACTTCCGAACGGGATAACAGTCTCAGTGCCAGATCAGATATCAGGCTTAGGATAACATCCACGGAAGAAATCAGAAACACCACTAAAAATGACCTGAATGAAAAACAACTCCTCCTGAAATCTCTCCTGGAAAAACTCGCTTCTCTGGAAAAAGTGATCCATGAATTTACAGATAGCCTGAATGCAAAGAAAGAGCTTCTTCACAGGAGTGAGGCCCGGTGCCACTCCCTTGACGAAATGGAGAAAAACCTTGTAGGTTATCAGGAAGGGGTCAGGTCAATATTCCTCTCCAAGGCCAGGAATGAGATTAACATTGAAGGTATTCACGGAATAGTTGCCGACTTTTTTGACGTAGGTGGAGTAGAGGGTTTTTCAGCAGAAAAGGTAATAGAGGCTGTCCTTGGTGACCGTCTTCAGAATATAGTAGTAACTGACCATGGAGAAACAAAGAAGGCGATAGAATTTTTGAAGACAAAGAGCGCAGGCCGTTCTTCATTCATTCCTGTAACTCCACGCAAAAATAAGGACATAAGTGAAAAGTTTCCATCTGTGCCTGTTTCCCAGGGCGTCATCGGCCCTGCCCTGAATTTTGTAGCTTGTAAAGATGAATACAGGGCGCTTGCTGAGTACCTCCTTTCTGATATCATCGTGGTAGACAATCTCGATACCGCCTTAACCCTGTGGAACGAAGATAGTAATGGATTTACGTTTGTAACCCTGGATGGTGAGATTGTAGAAGCGGGCGGGCGCATCATAGGAGGTGTATCGAACGGTAAATCACAGGGATTAATTGAGAAGAGAAAAGAACTTCGAAACCTCAGGAACGAGGTAGTTAAACTGAATCAGGAGGTATCGGCACTTGAAGGTGAACGGGACAGGTTAAAGAAGGAAAATAACCTGGTAAAAGAACAGATTGAAGACATTCAGGGCCAGACACGCCAGACAGAGCTGTCACTTGTCAATGCAGAGAAAGACCTTGAGGCTCTCAGGGAAGAGGAGAAAAGGCGTGAGTTCCAGATCGGGACGCTATCAGCAGAAGAAAGGGAGATAGATACCGATGTTATCACATTAACGGAAGAATTAAAAAAACATGAAAGTGATATCCAATCCCTGATTTCAGAACAACTCTCTATAGAGCAGCAAATACAGTCTCTGATAGAAACACAGAGGCTTGGACGTGAAAGGTGGGAGGAGGCTCAGAAGGTAGTTACTACAAAGAAATTAGAACTTGCCACACATAAGGAAAAGAGGGAATCGTTATCCCAACGTATAAAAGAAATTGAAAGACGTATTGAAGACGCAGGCAATCTGATCGCAGATAAGGAAAGCAACACGCTGAAAATAAAACAACGGATTGACGAGTATACCACCGAAAAAACCGGTGTGGAAGCAAAAATCAAAGAGCTGTGGCTTAAGAAAGAGGCGCTTTCCACAGAGGTTGCAGGGAAGGAGCAGGAAAGGACCGGGAAAGAAGAGAATCTGCGGTTATTGGAAGAGGCCGTAAAAGAGAAACGCAGGAAGATCGAAGAATTCAAGGATACATTAAACCATATTGAATTACAGAAAACTGAGATAAGGTTGCAACTGGGTCACCTCAAGGATTCATTATACACAGCTTACCAGATAGATTTGGAAGGAGAGATCAAAAATCCGGCACATGAGGAATTGCTCAAAAACTCAGACATGGAAACTCTCTCTGCAGAGGTTGCTGCACTTAAGGAGAAAATCAACAGGATAGGACCGGTAAACCTGGCATCCATTGAAGAATACCAGGAACTGAATCAAAGATATGAGTTCCTGACAACACAGGAGGCGGATCTCACACAGGCATGTGATACCCTGCATACAACAATCTCGAAGATCAACAAAACCACTAAGGAAATGTTCTTAAATACATTCCATGTCATTAACGAAAAATTCCAGCAGATGTTCCAGATGTTCTTTCAGGGAGGCACTTCAAGGCTTGTACTTACTGATGAAAATAATGTCCTGGAGTCAGGTATAGAGATAATCGCCCAACCCCCTGGAAAAAGAGTCAGTCAATTGGCGCTTCTCTCAGGCGGGGAAAAGGCGCTGACGGCCATGTCACTGCTGTTTGCCACATTCCTTGCCCGCCCGACTCCATTCTGTGTACTTGATGAAATTGACGCCCCGCTTGATGAGACTAATACGGAGCGTTATATCCGTACACTACGTGAAATGATGGGTTTCTCACAGTTTGTGGTTATCACACACAACAAGCGCACTATGGAAGGCTCTGATATGCTCTACGGAGTGACAATGGAGGAGCCTGGAGTATCCAAACTCATTTCCGTTAATCTGACTAAGCGGGAACAGATAGAAGAACACCAGCCTGAAATGGCATTGCAAGCAGTCTGATATAAAAAACTCCAATCTGAATTGTGGGGGGTGAGTCTTATTTTAGTGCAGGATCTGATGCAACTACAACACGATTCCTGCCCATACTCTTTGCAGTATACATAGCCTGATCCGCCAACCTCAGCAGCTCTGTTTCATCATGTGCATGATCAGGATAACCGGCAACTCCAAAGCTTGCGGTGACCCTGATGGATAAACCCTCTTCATTAAGAAATGAATGCTTGTTGATATCATCCTGAATCCTTGCTGTTATCCGGTAAGCCATTTCAACCGTAGTATGGGGTAGAACAATTACGAACTCATCACCCCCATAACGTGATATTATATCTACATCCCTGAGACTGCCTACTAAAAGCCGTGCAACCTCAACAAGTGTCTTACTTCCTATAAGATGACCATGTGTGTCATTGACAAGTTTGAAGGAATCAAGATCAAGGAATATTATGGAAAATGTGGAATGGTACCGTCTGCACCGTTTTACCTCAGTATCAAGCACCCTGTATAAGTATCTGAGGTTAAACAACTTCGTCAGGTCATCCGTTATTGCAAGATTGGCCATCTTATGATAAAGATTTGAGCGTTCTATAGCGATAGATGCCTGATCAGCAAACTTCAGCATGATATCCTGGTCTCTTTTTGTAAAGAGTGTGCCATCCTTTCTGTTTACAATCTCCAGCACCCCTATTGTATTTTTCTTGCTGATAATTGGGACACACAGAATATTCTCAGGGACTAACCCTTTAATATCCCTGAAGTAACTGCTGCAACGTTTATCATCCAGGACATTTTTTACAATCAAAGGTTTACCCCGTTCTGCTACAAGACCGGCTATTCCTTGTCCCATTCTCAGCCTTAAATTGCTGAGCTCTCCCGGGAGGTAACTACCTTTCGTTGCAGCACAATATAAATCATTTCTCTCGTCATCTTTCAACAAAAGGGCCCATGCCTCTGCAGAAACAATTTTTTGGACACTCCCCATGATAACATCGAGGACTTTATTTAATTCGAGGGTAGCGGTAAGGGCCTTACCAACATTAATAAAGAAGGAAAGCTCCTTCTTCACCTGCTTTAGGGTGTTCCTTAATTCCCTATTTTCCTGCTTTAGATCTTTCATGTTGCTCCCAGGTTATGTAATGAGCAACTAACTATCGGCAGAACTATCTAATTTTGTTAACTTATGCGCCGTGACATTTTTTGTATTTCTTGCCGCTGCCACACGAACATGGGTCATTTCTCCCCACTTTTTCACCTTTATGGACAGGAGTCGCCTGAGCTGGTACCCCGCGATTCATTTGTATCCTTTGAGGTCTCATAACCGGGACAGGATTCAGTACCGGAGGGCGTACCTGAGTCTGTTGAGGTTGCGGAATTTGCTGTGTCTGTTGAGGTTCTTGCATCTGCTGACTCTGTGTGGGATGATGGTGCTGCTGATGTTGATGGTGAACCGGCTCCGGTTGTCTTACAAGCTGGATCTTGAATATCCGATCAACTGTGTCAGATTTTATTCGATTGATCATGTCATTAAACATGTCAAAACCTTCCCGCTTATATTCAACAAGGGGATCTTTCTGCCCATATCCTCTCAGCCCAATCCCTTCTTTCAGGTGGTCCATAGAAAGA
>MHEI01000061.1:8533-9125 GCA_001805165.1 Nitrospirae bacterium RBG_16_43_11
TATCTACTACCTGGAGAAGTACGACCCTCTCCACCTGCCTCATGATATCACTGGTAAACTCTGATTCTTTATTAGAGTAGACCTTTCGCAACTTTTCCAATAATATATCTTTTAGTCCTTCAACACCAGTATGGAGAAAGTCAATCTCGCCGTCACTTATTACAAGAGAAAATTGCCTCGATAATGCCTCTTTAAGACCTTTTATATCCCATTCTTCAGGGTAAATATCTTTTCCACAATAAAGTGATAAATCTTCATCAACAAGGTCTTCTATCATATCAAATATAATATCTGTAAGCCCTTCTCCATGGAGGATCTGTTTACGCTGACTATATATGATCCCCCTCTGCTGATTCATCACATCGTCGTACTCAATGAGGTGTTTTCTTATGTCAAAGTTATGGGACTCAACCTTTTTCTGGGCATTCTCTATGGCCTTTGAAACCATCCTGTGTTCTATCGGAGTCCCCTCTTCCATGCCAAGCCTGTTCATAAGTCCGGCAATCTTGTCTGATCCGAATATGCGCATAAGGTCATCTTCCAGTGCCAGATAAAAACGGGAAGACCCTGGATCACCCTGACGGCCTGACCT
>MHEI01000061.1:9152-9499 GCA_001805165.1 Nitrospirae bacterium RBG_16_43_11
TATCAATACGCCTGGCCTCATGCCTCTCCGATCCGATTATATGGAGACCCCCTGCTTTGATAACATCTTCCTTCTCCTTATCGCACTGTACCTTAAGTTCATTATAAATCCGCTCTCTTTCTTCATGAGACAAATCCGGTTGTCCTGCCATAACCTTTTTTGCAAGAAAATCAGGATTACCGCCAAGGAGAATGTCAGTACCACGGCCTGCCATGTTGGTAGCTATTGTTACAGCGCCCTTTCTCCCTGCCTGTGCTACTATTTCTGCCTCCATCTCATGAAACTTGGCATTCAGGACTGTGTGCTTAATCCCCTTTTTCTTTAAAAGGTCTGCCAGCTTCTCGGAA
>MHEI01000061.1:9689-9854 GCA_001805165.1 Nitrospirae bacterium RBG_16_43_11
CCTCTGTATCTGCAGTACCTGTCATACCGGCTAATTTATTGTAAAGCCTGAAATAATTCTGGAATGTAATAGAAGCAAGGGTCTGGTTCTCTTTGGCAATCGTCACATTTTCTTTTGCCTCTAATGCCTGATGCAATCCATCGCTGTACCGGCGTCCTGGCATCA
>MHEI01000061.1:9918-10184 GCA_001805165.1 Nitrospirae bacterium RBG_16_43_11
TTTGAAGATGATATGAGCCTTAAGGGCCATAACCACATGATGAACCATGTCCATATTAGCTATGTCATAAAGGTTATTAAGTCCAAGCAGGCGTTCGACATGAACATTCCCATCTTCTGTTAATGCTACACTTCTGGTCTTTTCTTCAATCGTGTAATCGGCCTCCTTTTTCAATTGAGGTATTATCTTGTTTATCTTGTAATATTTATCCGTAGATTCGTCAGTAGAACCTGAGATAATCAGCGGGGTCCTTGCTTCGTCAATCA
>MHEI01000061.1:10293-10942 GCA_001805165.1 Nitrospirae bacterium RBG_16_43_11
CGTTCCATATACAACATCACAGGCATACGATACCTGCCGTTCTCTGTCATTCAGGCTATGCAGAATAACCCCAACTGTGAGTCCAAGGAATTTGTATATCTCACCCATCCACTGGCTGTCACGTTTTGCCAGATAGTCGTTTACTGTTACAACATGAACTCCACGTCCTGTAAGCGCATTTAGGTATACAGGCAATGTTGCCACGAGGGTCTTGCCTTCACCGGTTTTCATCTCGGCAATCCTGCCTTCATGAAGGACCATTCCACCGATGAACTGGACATCATAGTGCCGTAAGCCTATAGTCCTTTTGGATGCCTCACGTACCACGGCAAATGCCTCCGGCATAATGTCATCAATGGTCTTCCCCGCAGATAAAGCTGAACGGAACTCATCTGTCTTCTGCCTTAAGTCGCTGTCAGAAAGCGAAGAGATTGAAGGTTCAAAGGCATTTATGCCGGCGATGGTCTCATCAAGGCGTTTTAATTCCCGCTCATTCTTTGTGCCTATTATCTTTTTAAAGAAGTCGAACATCTTTTATTTTATAGCATTTTTAGCATTCTTATGCAAATCATACTCTATAGGGCAGGAGTTGCAGCGCGGGGTTTTCCTGCATAGCTCCTTACCCACCCTGACTATCAGGGCATGATAC
>MHEI01000061.1:11015-11845 GCA_001805165.1 Nitrospirae bacterium RBG_16_43_11
CAGGTATATATCCATGTCTTGAGAATATTCTATTAGTATACGCATCTACAACAAAGATGGGATATTCCGCAGCATACAGGAGTATTGAATCAGCCGTCTCCGGACCTATTCCATTTACATTAAGGAGTTTATGCCGTAGTATATGGCCGTCTTCCTTCAACATACGGTCTATATTTCCCTCATAATCATTAAACAGGAAGGAAAGGAAATTCTTCAGGCGTTTTGCCTTGATATTAAAATATCCTGAGGACTTGATGAGCAGGGCAAGCTTGTCTGTCTGAAGCTTAAATAACCCCTCCGGTGTAAACTTTCCTGATGCCTTAAGAGATACTATAGCCTTTTCCACATTATCCCATGACGTATTCTGCGTAAGAATCGCCCCTATTATTACCTCAAAAGGAGTTTCACCAGGCCACCAGTCCTGAGGGCCAAAGTGTTTAAAGAGCGAGTTGTATATGTCTAAGAAGTGGTTTCCTCTACCCATTTAAGATAATCTTCAGAGCCGCCAATTACAGGAATGGCTATGACCTCCGGTACACTGTAACTATGTATTTTTTTAACGTGCTCAATTATCTGATTCAGAAGGGCCTTCCTGCTCTTGGCTATCAGCAAAACCTCAGTCTGCTGATCTGTCTTTCCCTCCCAGATGAAGATAGACTTGACAGAAGGAACAACATTAACACAGGCCACAAGGTGACTATCAATCAGTGAGCCGGCTATCCGTTCACCTTCTTCTATTGAACCCGCTGTGATTAATACAACAATAACGTCCATACTTAACCAATCTCCTTCTCCTCAAACCTCATACACTCCATACCGGATGACTGAAA
>MHEI01000062.1:0-624 GCA_001805165.1 Nitrospirae bacterium RBG_16_43_11
AAATAAATAGTGATTCGCTACAAACCCTAAAAATATCCTTGACGCCTTAGATAATGGTGAGTAGAATGAGACTCAACAGCAATGGTTCTTATATTGTATTGTAAATTTAGATACATTATATATGGTCAAGTAGATGGAAAAAAAGGCACGTAACAACATCAAGGCGTCAAGATCACTAATTAAAAATGGCTTTTATGATTCATCTGTCTCGCGTGCATATTATGCAGTATACCTTGCAGCCTGGCACTATTTAAAAGCCATGAATATTCATCCTCCGCAAAAGGCGCCTAAGGGTGGCTACTATTGGCCTCACCACAAACTTCCAGAAATATTGTGTGATGAATATGGGTGTATAGGCCCTGAGCAGATGGAAAAACTGGAGGTAATTTATTCTCGCCGGATAAAGGCAGACTATGCTATTGATAACATTGAGAAGGAAGAAGCCCAGAACTCACTCTCTATTGCCTCAAATTTTATCGCCTTTCTTCTGGATAAGAGAGGTAAAGTTGAATGAAACATGAAACACGCATAGAAATTATAAGACTTATTGAAAATGCTACTAACTATGATTATCCACTTCGTTGGGTAGACGAAGAAACCTCCTTAGGTGACTTTGATGGACGG
>MHEI01000062.1:739-2496 GCA_001805165.1 Nitrospirae bacterium RBG_16_43_11
TATTTCATTCATCAGAATCTACAAGGATGCACTATGCAAATCTTTTTCCAATAACTCACGGTGTCCTTTTAGAAGCCGGAAGTTCAATCCGTATTCCACTACCTGGGCCTGGTGGAACCGGAATCAGGCCTGTACTGAGTGGTGATACAATTTGTTTAAAACTGAGAAAAGCAGCATGAATCGTATCCAGCTCGGTTCCAATTTATTTGAGGATTGTGAAAATGTCCTCATCATTTCCGGAACACCCCTTTTTTCATATAAAGTAGAACCTGGCGGGATAAAGCTATCATTTAACGTCTATTCTCCACCGGCCAAAACAGCTATTCAGGTTGAGGACAATTTAAAAAAGAAAGGCGATGTTGAAGTCGAAATTGGAAAGAATTATGCGGTTATTAAGATAGGTAAAAAGAAGTTATTAGAGCTGTCTGTTGAGGGAGACACTGCTGTTATAAATCTTGATTTACGCCCCCTCGGACTTCACATTTATACAGACCCAAATGCCCTACATGTAGGGGGGACACAGCTTTCACAAAATATTATTAAACAATCCAGAAATGGAATTTCAATCGGTTAAATAATTACGTTTCAAGATCCGCATAAGTTTACTTACCTGCACTCCAATATTTCTGAACACTACGTTTTCTAAAACCGTAGCCGGTATTGGGACATATTCGCCGCTGAATCCGGGTGTTGACAATAATTAATAAATAGTTTACAGTGATTTAAACCTTTAATTTAGCCCTGAGAGGCTAAGAAGGATTAATAATGAAAATATCAATCGGGAATAACAAACCTTCTCACATGCAATCATAGTGAGGGGGTTTTTTTTTGCCTATGTCTGAAAATATCATAATGGATAAAATGGGAATTGTCAGGGCGCTCAGCCGGATTGCCCATGAGATCGTTGAACGTAATAAGGGGACAGAGGAACTCGTTCTAATTGGTATACGTACTTGTGGTGTCCATCTGGCTCATCGTATTGCGGAAAAGATAGCGGAGATTGAGAAGAGTGAAATCCCTGTCGGTATTCTTGATATTACCCTCTATCGTGATGATCTCCTTAAGAGAAAAGAGCCTCCTACGGTTAGAAAGACAGATATCCCATTTGATCTTTCCGGCAAGATTGTTGTGTTGATAGATGATGTCCTCTATACGGGAAGGACTATAAGAGCGGCAATGGATGAACTCATGGATTTTGGACGTCCTGATATGATAAAACTTGCGGTCTTGATTGACAGGGGACACAGGGAACTTCCCATCAAGGCTGACTACGTTGGGAAGAATGTGCCTACATCAAAGAGTGTGAGGATAAAAGTTATGTTGTCTGAAGAAGGGTTTGATGACAAAGTCATTTTGAAAGATGATCAGTAAAATGGAACTTAACAGTAAAGACCTGCTTGAAATTAAAGAGTTATCCGGTGACGAAATAAATTACATCCTCGATACTGCAGAATCTTTCAAGGAAGTTACAGGCAGAGACATTAAAAAAGTCCCTACGCTCAGTGGAAAGACCGTTGTAAATCTTTTTTTTGAACCAAGTACAAGGACGCGGACATCCTTTGAACTCGCCGCTAAAAGGCTGTCTGCGGATGTCATAAACTTCTCGGTATCTACCAGCAGCGTAACCAAGGGTGAGACACTGCTTGATACAGCGAGAAATATTGAGGCTATGAGGTCAGACTTTATAGTGATTCGCCACCCGGCATCAGGGGCGCCGCATATACTCGCAAAGAATCTCAGGAGTTCTGTTATAAATG
>MHEI01000062.1:2525-5962 GCA_001805165.1 Nitrospirae bacterium RBG_16_43_11
CAGGCATTGCTTGATATGTTCACAATTAAGGAGAAAAAGGGGCGGATAGAGGGGCTGAAGATAGCGATTATTGGTGATATTGCTCATAGCCGAGTGGCAAGGTCTAATATATATGGTCTGACAAAGTTGGGAGCTGAAGTCAGATTAGTCGGGCCGCCTGCACTGATACCTATGGATATAGAGAGCCTGGGTGTCTCGGTATTTTATAACCTGGAGGACGCACTAAAGGATGTTGATGTAATAATGGTGCTGCGGCTTCAATTAGAGAGGCAGGGGATAAATTATTTCCCGACAACACGGGAATATGCCTGGCTTTACTCCATTAATACTGAAAGGGTAAGATTAGCTAAGGACGATGTAATGATAATGCATCCCGGACCAATCAACAGGGGAATTGAAATATCTCCTGAAGTCGCTGATGGGTTATCTTCAGTTATATTGGAACAGGTAACAAATGGGATAGCGGTGAGGATGGCAGTCCTGTATTTGCTGTCAGGATATGGTGAGCGAGTTGTTTAATCAGTGTGACAAAGATAATACGAAATGAATCTATTAATAAAAAATGGCCACATAATTGATCCGGCTGACAATCGGGAAGGGATTGCAGATATCCTCATTCAGGATGGCAGAATTATGCAGGTTGATCAAAACATTCCGGTATCTCCTGATGTTGAATTAATTGACGCCACAGGTCAGTTAGTCGTTCCAGGTCTGATAGACATGCACACGCATCTCCGTGAGCCAGGGTATGAATATAAAGAGACTATACAAACCGGTACCATGTCAGCGGCTGCCGGAGGATTTACAACCGTTTGCTGTATGCCCAATACAAAACCGGTGAATGACTCTCAGTCTGTTACAGAGTTCATTCTTCACAAGGCATCTACTGAAGGCGTAGTTAATGTACTACCGGTAGGGGCGATTACCAAAGGGTGTAATGGCGATGAAATTACAGAGATGGGTGAATTAAAAAAGGCAGGATGTATTGCAGTATCTGACGACGGAAAACCTGTGATGAATAGTCTCGTTATGAGAAGGGCGCTGGAATATGCAAAGATGTTTAAACTTCCGGTGATTTCTCATTGCGAGGATTTAAGCCTCTCAAAGGACGGTGTTATTAACGAAGGGAGGATTTCAACGGAGCTTGGACTCATGGGAATACCAAATGCGTCTGAAGACGTAATGGTTTCACGGGATATAGCGCTTGCAGAGCTCACCGGCGGACACATCCATATCGCACATGTGAGTACCAGGGGAACGGTTGACTTGATTCTCAGGGCAAAAGAAAATGGCATCAATGTAACTTCAGAGACATGCCCGCACTATCTTGTCCTGACTGATGATGCTGTACGGGGTTATAATACTAATACCAAGATGAAGCCCCCTTTGCGGACGTGGAAGGATGTTGAGGCTGTCAGAAAGGGTTTACATGATGGGACGATTGATGCCATTGCAACAGACCACGCCCCCCATTCACAGGAGGAAAAGGAAAGGGAATTTGATTATGCGCCATTTGGCATTGTCGGCCTTGAGACTGCACTACCGCTTATTTTTCGATTGGTAGAAGAAGGGGTTTTAACATTACGGGAATTGGTTTTAATGATGTCTTTAAATCCTGCAAGGATACTCGGGATAGATAAAGGAAATCTCGGCATCGGCGCTACAGCAGATATAACAGTGATAAACCCTAACACCACATGGGTTGTTGAAACGGTTAATCTTAAATCAAAGAGTAAGAACACACCGTTTGAGGGGTGGAAGATGCGGGGGAAGGTGAGTTATACGATTGTAGGCGGGAGAGTTGTATATAGAAACGGTCGTTAGGAGCATTTTCTGATGAATCTAAAGAAAGCAATACTGGCACTCGCAGATGGCACAACATACAATGGGATTTCCATTGGCGCTGACGGTGAGACTATAGGCGAAGTGGTCTTTAACACCAGTATGACAGGTTATCAGGAAATATTGACTGACCCATCCTACAAAGGCCAGATCGTAACCATGACATATCCGCATATAGGGAATTACGGTATAAATGAAGAGGATGTGGAGTCTTCAAGACCGCACGTATCAGGATTTATCGTAAAAGAGTTATCACTTCATCCAAGCAACTGGAGGTCTCATAAAACACTTAATGATTATTTGAAAGAAAACAACATTGTGGGTATTCAGGGAATAGATACACGTTCATTGACAAAACGGCTGAGGGAAAAAGGCTCTCAGATGGGGATTATATCAACTGAAGATGTGAAGCCTCAAAATCTTATTGACAGGATAAAATCTGTACACGGTCTGGCAGGGGTTGACCTTGTAAAAGAAGTGACATGTGATAAACAGTATAGATGGAACAATGGCGGTGAGAGTTTCCCGGTAGTTGTCTACGACTTCGGCGCCAAATGGAATATCCTCAGGAGCCTGGTTGATTCCGGCTGTAATGTAACTGTAGTCCCGGCCTCTACACGGGCAGAAGATGTCATGGCGATGAATCCTGCCGGCATCGTGTTATCAAATGGCCCTGGAGATCCTGAAGCTGTAACTTACGCAATAGAAAATGTAAAAAAACTAATCGGAAGAAAACCAATATTCGGAATATGCCTTGGACATCAGATACTTGGACTTGCCCTTGGGGGGAAGACATTCAAACTTAAATTCGGACATCACGGCGGTAACCAGCCTGTTATGGATTTATCTACAAGAAAGGTAGAAATTACTGCCCAAAATCATAATTTTGCAGTTGACATTGATTCCTTAAAGGGTGAGGTAGAGCTGACACATGTAAATCTGAATGATCAGACAGTAGAGGGCATGCGCCACAAGAGTTATCCGATATTTTCTGTTCAATATCACCCTGAGGCATCCCCTGGGCCGCATGACTCAGGTTACCTGTTTGATAGGTTTGTAACAATGATGAAAGTAAGCAATGCCTAAACGTACTGACATAAAAAAGATACTTTTGATAGGCTCCGGCCCCATAATAATAGGCCAGGGGTGTGAGTTTGACTACTCCGGGACACAGGCTACTAAGGCGCTTAAGGAAGAGGGATACGAGGTTGTTCTGGTAAACAGTAATCCTGCCACCATCATGACTGACCCGCAGTTTGCTGATCGAACTTATATTGAACCAATAACACCTGAAGTAGTGGAGATGATAATAGAGCGGGAAAGACCAGATGCTTTACTCCCGACTATGGGTGGGCAGACAGCGCTTAATATTGCCTCCGATCTGTATCGCAGAGGGGTGTTGAGTAAATATAATGTTGAGCTTATTGGCGCAAAGTATGAGTCAATAGATAAGGCAGAGGACAGAGGGAAGTTCAAAGAGGCTATGAAAAAGATAGGGCTTTCTGTGCCGGAGAGCGGATTTGCCTACACAGTTGAAGATGCACACAAGGTATTAGAGTATGTCGGATTTCCAGCAATTATCAGGCCGTCTTTTA
>MHEI01000062.1:6036-6308 GCA_001805165.1 Nitrospirae bacterium RBG_16_43_11
GCGAGTCCTATAAAAGAGATACTGATAGAACGCTCCCTCTTGGGCTGGAAAGAGTACGAGCTTGAGGTAATGAGGGATATTGCAGACAATGTGGTGATTATCTGTTCCATAGAAAACTTTGACCCGATGGGCGTTCACACCGGAGACAGCATTACTGTAGCGCCATCACAGACCCTTACTGACAAGGAATATCAGATAATGCGTAATGCCGCTATAAAGATTATCAGGGAAATAGGAGTGGATACAGGTGGTTCCAATATCCAGTTTGCCGT
>MHEI01000062.1:6416-7303 GCA_001805165.1 Nitrospirae bacterium RBG_16_43_11
GTCAGTTGGATATACCCTTGATGAGATTAGAAACGATATAACGAGAGTCACTCCTGCATCTTTTGAACCTATGATTGATTATGTTGTTGTCAAGATTCCGAGATTCGCCTTTGAGAAATTCCCGCAGGCTGATCAAACCCTTACTACCCAGATGAAGTCTGTAGGTGAAGTGATGTCTATCGGGAGGACGTTTAAAGAGGCTTTGCAGAAGGCTATACGGTCACTTGAAATAGACAGGTATGGGTTTAGTGAGGTTGCAGGTAAACAGTCAGAAGTCAAAGAATCAATGGATAATATAAGGGAACGGCTCAAGACCCCTAATTGGGAAAGGTTGTGGTACATTGCGGACGCTCTCAGATACGGAATGAGTGTTAAAGAGATATATAGCATTTCGAATATTGATCCATGGTTTCTTGAGCAGATCAAAGAGATTGTTGAACTGGAGATGGAGATCGGAGTATCCCCTATCGAATCATCTCTGCTCCGTAAGGCTAAAGAGTTTGGCTTTTCGGACCATCGGGTTTCCGAGCTGCTCAATCTTGAGGAATGTGACATCCGTAAAATAAGAGAACAATGGGATATAACTCCGGTATACAAAAGGGTGGATACATGTGCAGCAGAGTTTGAGGCACATACACCATACCTTTACTCAACTTATGAACAGGAGTGCGAGTCAAAACCATCTGATAAAAACAAGATAGTAATACTCGGCGGAGGACCAAACAGGATTGGTCAGGGAATAGAATTTGATTACTGTTGCGTTCATGGTTCATTTGCCCTTAAGGAAGAGGGCTTTGAGACAATCATGGTGAACTGTAATCCTGAGACTGTGAGTACTGATTATGATACCTCTGACAGACTTTACTTTGAACCTTTGACAGAAGAGG
>MHEI01000062.1:7315-8687 GCA_001805165.1 Nitrospirae bacterium RBG_16_43_11
TTATACAAAAAGAAAAACCGATTGGTGTAATAGTTCAATTCGGTGGACAGACGCCATTAAAACTTGCTGTCCCCCTTTCAAAAGCAGGAGTAATAATACTTGGCACATCCCCTGATGCAATAGACAGGGCAGAAGACCGTGAGAGATTTCGTGACCTGATCAATAAGCTTGATCTTATGCAGCCTGCAAGCGGCATCGCAAGGTCTGCCAACGAAGCGATATCAGTTGCAACTGATATCGGTTACCCTGTCCTTGTGCGGCCATCCTACGTACTTGGAGGCAGGGCAATGGAGATCGTATATGACGAGAACGGCTTAAGGGATTATATTACGCGTGCCGTTAAAGCTTCACCGAAACATCCTGTATTGATAGACAAATATCTTGAAGATGCGATTGAAATAGATGTAGATGCCATATCTGACGGAGAGGAAGTAGTAATTGGCGGTATCATGGAACATATTGAGGAGGCCGGTGTCCATTCAGGTGACAGTGCATGCTCCCTTCCCCCTTTTTCTATCCAGCCTGATATTGTTCGATCTATTAAGGAACAGACATGCGCATTAGCTAAGGAACTCGGTGTAATCGGTCTTATTAACATTCAATTTGCTATCAAGGATAATATTGTCTATGTGCTGGAGGTAAACCCGAGGGCATCAAGGACAGTCCCCTTTGTGAGCAAGGCTATCGGGGTGCCGCTGGCAAAATTAGCGGCAAAGGTAATGGCTGGTAAAAAACTCAAAGACCTTGGTTTTATAAAAGAGGTGGAAATCAGACATGTAGCCGTGAAAGAGGCAGTGTTCCCATTCTCAAAATTCCCTGGTGTAGATACATTGTTAGGCCCGGAGATGAAGTCTACAGGAGAGGTAATGGGGATAGACATGGATTTCCCTACTGCCTTTGCCAAGGCACAGTCAGCCGCTTCATCCGCACTTCCTTTCTCAGGACAGGTATTCATTAGTGTTAAGGACAGAGACAAACTTGCATCTGTTGAAATTGCCCAAAGACTGCATAAAGCAGGGTTCGTAATTGAGGCAACAAGGGGTACTGCCGGTGTGCTTCAGGAATATGGGATTCCTGTTACGGTAGTAAATAAGGTCAAAGAGGGGAGACCGCATATAGTAGATCACATAAAGAATGGTGACATCGTCCTCGTGGTAAATACGGTTGGTGACATGAAGTCCAAGAACGATTCTTACTCTATAAGAAGGAGTGCACTGACAAAAGGTATACCTTATTACACTACCATTTCCGGGGCAAGGGCGGCAATAAGCGGGATAGAGGCCCTTCAGAAAAGGAGTATTGAAATTAAAAGTTTACAAGAGTATCATTATTTAGTCAGAGGGTAGCGGATTATTGGTGGTTATACTGTTAT
>MHEI01000063.1:0-4290 GCA_001805165.1 Nitrospirae bacterium RBG_16_43_11
GCAAGGAAGTTAAAATACGAAGTAATGCTCCACCTGCCAATGGAGCCGCACGGCTCATTGAGCGATCCCGGCAGTCATGCTATTCTGTCAACAATGTCAGATGATCAGATGTTAAGACAGTTATCAGAAGACCTGGATGCAGTGCCGCATGCTGCAGGAGTAAATAATCACATGGGATCCCTGCTTACAGAAAACGATTCTGCAATGCGTGTCCTTCTTGAAGAGATACACAAAAGGGGACTATTTTTTATTGACAGCAGGACATCATCTCAAACGGTGGCATACAGTATTGCTAAAAGCATTGGGGTTAAAAGCGAGGACCGGGATGTCTTTCTTGATAACAAACCTGATATAGAATATATCAAAGGACAGATAAACACGGCTATCAGAATTGCAAAAAAGAGGGGTGAGGCGACTGTAATTGGTCATGCAAAAGCTCAGACTGCTGCGGCAATAAGGGAAAAACTATCTGATTTTGAAAAAGAAGGAATCGAACTGGTAACCATATCGGGGGTGCTGGATTGAGTTACATCCTTGCCATAGAAACATCCTGTGATGAGACTGCGGCGGCAGTACTTGAAGATGGCCGTAAGGTCCTGTCCAGTGTTGTCGGGTTTCAGTGGGACATTCACCGTAAGTATGGTGGTGTTGTACCTGAGCTTGCATGCAGACGTCACATAGAGATCATTCACCCGCTCACTGAGGAAGCGATAAAAAAGGGGGGTATCACCCTGAAGGATCTGGATGCGATAGCAGTTACATCCAGTCCCGGCCTTATAGGGGCGCTTCTTGTAGGAGTCTCTTTTGCAAAGGCACTGTCCTATTCTCTGAATATCCCGCTCATTTCGGTAAACCATCTGGAAGGACACCTCTGGGCGATTTTTCTGGAAAAGAGGGTCCCGCGGCCATTTATTGCCTTAGTAGTCTCTGGAGGTCACACAAACCTTTATCTCGTTGAGGAAATGGGAAAATACAAACTCCTCGGTTCAACGTTAGATGATGCAGCCGGTGAGGCATTTGATAAGGTTGCAAGAGTACTTGGACTAGGGTTTCCGGGAGGCCCTGCCATAGAGTTATATGGTATGAAGGGCAATCCTGATGCAGTGGCCTTCCCGAGGCCGTTATCAAAAAGAAAAGGTTTTGATTTTAGCTTCAGTGGCATGAAAACTGCAGTTTTAAGTTATGTTCGGGGTATGTATAATGTGGCTCATGTTGACGACATTCCTGAGGCTTTAACGGGCAATGACCAGTTTAAGGCTGATATTGCAGCCAGTTTTCAACAGGCTATTGTAGATGTCCTTGTGTCCCGGACGATTGGCGCCGCAAAGAATACAGGGATAAACAGAATAGTGATATCCGGTGGTGTCGCCTGCAACAAATTACTTAGGCAGAGAATGAAGAGTGATGCAGGACAAAATGGAATGAAGGTTTACATCCCGTCCCCGCAATATTGCACTGATAACGCCGCAATGATTGCCTGGGTAGGGTACAGATATTTCAAGAAGGGGATATATGCTGATCTGACGCTTAACCCGAATGCAGGAACCAGGATTGGATAATATGAAGCAGCTTACCGGTTTTCTGATCATCATTGCAGCGATCTGCTTTTCTGGATGCAGCAGCGGGGTTGACAATAAATTTTATACTGACTATGGCATACAGAAAGACGATATTATTCGTGTAGAGATAACAGGCGATGATATAACAGGCGATGATATAACAGCCACCATAGATCTAGGCGAGACTAAGCAGGTAGAAGTTGTCGGTTATGAGGCAGGAGGCGACAGCACTGGTAATCTTAGTACAACATGGTCATCCAGTGATCAGAATATAGCGGTTGTTGATAGTACAGGAAAGATTACTGCCGTATCTCCTGGAAAGGCAGATATAACCGTTCAGGTTTCAAATAACGAAACCGGAGAAAATATTAGCGACGTTATTGTTGTAACAGTCCTGCCACCCATAAATTCAGATAAAAAATGGTCGGTATCGTCCGTTAAGCTTCCCCAGGCTATTTGGGATCATGCCTCTGCAATCTGGAATGGTTATGTCTATGTGGCTGGTGGTAACTCAGCCTGTACGGCTGTGTTCGATAGTTGTGGATTTACTGATAATGTATATTATGCCCGGAAAAATGAGGATGGGTCCATCAGCGATTTTATCCGGACCGCTCCGTTACCAAGATTTTTAAAAGGACACTCTCTTCTTGCGCACAAAGGTTATTTGTATGTCATTGGCGGTATTGTTCAGACATATTATCCAATAGCAACTATTCCGCATCCTGATCCACCATATCCGAATCCTGATTTTGACTATGATAATTATGAGACAATTCTTAACGGAAGGGTCTTTTATTCTAAAATTGGTCCTGATGGCAGATTGGGTAATTGGATAGAGACTAAGCCACTGCCGCCTTCTGATAAATTACCTCCGGAACTAATGACGTCTGATCCAGATATTGCCGGCATCTTTGGACAGTCTGCAACAGCACATACTATCTCCAATAACGGATATATATATGTAACAGGCGGCTGGAACAGTAAATTGAAGTCAAATTTGGACACTACACTTGTCGGTGTAATAAATAGCTCAGACGGGAGTATTTCAGAGTGGATACATAATGACCAATCAGACCTCCCCTATAATCTGAGTAAACATACATCTGTTGCCGCAACAGTCAACGGCAGCAGCTATCTCTACGTTATAGGAGGAAACAGTGGTGATACAGGTTCCCAGATTATCCATAATGAGATAATATATGCAAAAATAGATAATGATGGTATACTGTTCCCGTGGGAATATTCGTCAGGGGTTCTTCCTGTTGGAGTAATAGATCATGCCACTGCATCACAGGGCAGGCATATATTCGTTATAGGCGGGAGGGATGGAGATGGCGGCGCCTATAAGGATGAATATGGCGTTTATAAGGAAGAAACGAAATACAACATTTTTAATAAAGTTCTCTATTATTATATAAGTGATACCGGCAACCTGCAGCCAATGCAGAGATTGGCTGATTTACCTGTTCCCCTGTTCCATCATGCCGCAGTTGCCGATATAAATAATTCAACCAGTTCTATAAATATTTACGTAACCGGAGGTGCTGGTGGCGATACAGAAGATACGAACAACAGGAATGACAAGGTTTATTACCTCCCATATATCCCTTAAAACAGCAGGGCGGGCATTTCCCGGCATATTCCCGCTGTTTTCAACTTCAGCTTATAAAGAGTTTATTTGCTGTCTTTTAGTATTCATGTTAAGTATTGTTGTTTCAAACAATGTTAATGCAGAAGTCTATACATATGAGGATGACAACGGAACAGTTCACTTCACTAATGTCCCGACAGACCCTCAGTACAGTATGATAATACCGCCAAAAGAACCAAAGCAGACAGGCAGAAAAGGTTATCAAAACAGTCGTCAGGGTGAATTCAACAAGTTGATTACGGATAAGTCTTATCAGTATGGGCTTGACCCGGCCCTGGTAAAGGCAGTGATAGCCGTAGAATCAGACTTTAATCCCCGTGCAGTATCTGAGAAAGGGGCTATGGGACTGATGCAGCTTATGCCTCTAACGGCAAAAGACCTTGGCGTGTCCAACACGTTTGATCCTGCGGCCAATGTAGATGGCGGGACACGATACCTCAGATACCTGTTAGATTCCTTCAACTGGGATATAGAGCTGGCGCTTGCAGCGTATCATGCAGGAAAAGCAAGAGTTGAAAGAAATTTCGGAATACCGCCAATCCCAGCCACACATGCATATGTTAAAAAAGTAAAAAGCACTTATAGCAGATACATCCTTAATTAGAGTCTTGATGTTTCCTTACTTAATCCTGATATGCATGTTCTTCCCGCCCCACTCCGGGAAGTCTTCCCTGTAATGAGCGCCCACACTCTCCCGTCGTTTAATGGCCGAAGACACAATTAGACTGCTGGTCTGCAGCATATTGACAAGTTCAAGTTCTTTTCTTGTTAAACCGTGATTGCTGAGTCCTCTTGAAAACCCTTCCAGGGTTTTTCTGGCATCTTCAAGCGATGTCCCGGTCCGGATTATACCGGCGTTGTTCCACATGATCATCTGAAGCATTTCGCGGATGTTAGTGAGTTCTGTTCTACCTGGAGGTATATGCTTATTCTTTCTGCTGATTTTAATATCCTTTATGCCTCCTTTATGAGAAGGAATACCTGCAATATCTGCTGACCCAGCATATTCAGCCGCGGCAATTCCAGTTCGAGCCCCGAATACAAGTCCCTCTAACAGCGAGTTGCTTGCAAGCCTGTTTG
>MHEI01000063.1:4320-7778 GCA_001805165.1 Nitrospirae bacterium RBG_16_43_11
CGGCAGCATAAAGCCCGACTATAGAAGTACATCCTCTTGTGTCAGCCTCAATCCCGCCTATCATGAAATGTGCGGCAGGACTTACCGGGATCATATCTCTGGTAATGTCAATGTTATATTGCATGCATGAATTATATGTAGCAGGGAATCTTTCCTTAAGAAGCAGTGGCTTCATATGAGTTGCATCGAGAAGGACATAGCCTTCTCCCCGTTTACTTATTTCCCGTATTATAGCCCTCGACAGCTCATCTCGCGGAGCAAGTTCTGCAAGAGGATGATATTTATGCATGAACCTCTTTTTGCTCAAATCCCGGAGGACGGCCCCTTCCCCCCGTAACGCCTCCGTTATAAGAAAAGACGGCGTCCCCGGGAGTGCAAATGTCGTAGGATGGAACTGAACAAACTCCATATCTGACAACACAGCGCCGGCCCTGTTAGCAACAGCTATTCCATCTCCTGTTGCACCGGAAGGGTTAGTCGTCCTCAGATATAACTGTCCTGCCCCGCCTGTCGTGATGATAGTCGCTTTAGCTGAAATCCGGTAAGCCCTGCCGCTGTCCTCATCCAGCATTGCTGCGCCGGTACACACCCCCCCCTGAATTGTGAGGTCAATAGCAAACTGCTTGTGGAGTTTTTTGATATTACGGTTTCCAAGGGCCTTCTTGCGGAGTATACGGACGATCTCACTGCCTGTAGAATCCTTGAAATGCAGTATCCTTCGCCTGCTGTGGGCGCCTTCAAGCCCTACCAGGTATTCACTGCCATCTTTGTCAAAGCGCACCCCCCAGTCAATAAGCTGCTGAACCTGAGACTGACCATCCTTAACAAGGACAGAGACCGCCTTTTTTTTGCACAGGCCGGCCCCTGCGTTCAGGGTATCTTCGACATGATTCTGAGTGCTGTCATCATCAGCTATGACTACTGCTATACCGCCCTGTGCATAGCTTGAGCTGCTCTCAAACGCCTTATCTTTGGTGACGATCAAAACCTTGCCATGGTTACTCAACTCTATAGCAGCCCTTAAACCTGCTATTCCGCAGCCAATGATGAGAAAGTCAGTCTTCATTTGTTTGATATGCCGAATGGGCTGTCGCCCTTAATACCCACTATCTTAAGACCATCTCCAGACTGGATTATAATAACAGAGCTGCCGCCATCCTTAAACGTCTTTTCACCATCACCCCGGGAAGCGTTCCAGTGAACAGATACGCTGACAACATCCTTATCAACCTCCATCCTGTCAATAAAGATGTTAAGGGAAAGAGCGCTAAATCTCTTCATATCCTGAACGATGGAATCTTTCATACCTGATTCCGACAGATAATCTGTAGAAAACAATGCCAGTATACCTTCATCGTGCCCTTCATAAAGGACTTTTAATTGGGATATAATGTCAACGGTATTCCTGATCCTTACTGCATCGTCAGAGAGGACTGCTTTTCCTGCACATCCTGATATGACAGTGACGGTCATAAAACAGACAGATAACAGCAGTAATGCAAATTTGGTTCTGATCTTGAAAATTCCCTTTAGGATATCAGACATCATGGGTACGAAAACTATCACGGAAATCATATGTAAGTCAAGAGTTCCTTAGAATGTAATCCCCGGGTTACCACCGTTCACCGGGGTATTACGTTTAAGAGGAGAAAGGTCTTGACAAAATTGCCCCCAAAATAGTATAAATTCAAGCGTATAGTTAAGATGCCGTACATTACTCACCAGGATGAATAGTGGGGGGATCCCCCGCAAATGACTAAGGGAGGAGAACATGGCAAAAGTATTAGAAGGACCGGGCATGGATCTGTTGGAGAAATGGGGGATGAAGGTTCCAAACCATGTAGTTGTAACATCCCTGGAGCAGCTTGATCATCTTGCAACTGCGAATAAGTGGATGCATGACGGGCGTTTGGTTGCAAAGGCCCATGAGGCCATCGGAAGCAGGATGAAATTAGGGCTGGTCAAGGTAGATCTTGATTTAAAAGGCGCACTCGCTGCGACAAGAGAGATACTGGGCCATAAAGTAGGAACAATGATAATATCACAGGTAATCATCTCTGAGATGGTGCCTCATGAAGTGGAATATTACCTTGCTGTAAAATCTACCAGAGAGGGCGCTGATATACTCATGGCGAATTTTGGCGGAATAGAAGTGGAATCAAGATGGAGTGAGATAAAGCGGACAACCGTAGAGGTTGGAGCTGCACCTTCAATAGAACAACTTGAAAAACTTGCAAAAGACGCAGGATTCACAGGCGACCTGATCGGTAAGACGGCGCAGTTTGTAAAGAAACTCTTTGAATGCTATGAACAGGAAGACGGCCAGTACCTTGAAATTAATCCTCTGTCAGTCACATCAGGCGGAGAGCTCATAGCTCTTGATATGGTAACAATGCTTGATGCAGATTCACGGTTCAGGCATCCTGACTGGAACTTTAACTTTGCCTCAGAATTCGGCCGGCCATACACAGAGGATGAGACAGCAATCATGGAAATTGACTCAAGGATAAAAGGCTCTGTTAAGTTTATCGAGATACCGGGCGGTAACATTGCACTCCTGCCGGCAGGCGGCGGTGCAAGCGTATATTATGCAGATGCAATAGTTGCTCAGGGGGGCAAGATAGCAAACTATGCAGAATACTCGGGTGACCCGCAGGACTGGGCAGTGGAGGCACTTACAGAAAGGGTAGCAGCGCTGCCGGGCATTGAACACATAATAGTGGGAGGCGCCATTGCCAATTTCACGAATGTCAAGAAGACCTTTGCCGGTATTATCGCAGGATTCAGGAATGTCAGGGCAAAAGGTAAACTAAAGGATGTTAACATATGGGTGCGCCGCGGAGGCCCGTTTGAGAAGGAAGGGCTTGAAGCCATGAGGGCGCTTGAACAGGAAGGATTTAAGATTCACGTTTATGACAGATACACGCCGCTTACAGACATTGTAGATTATGCAATACAGGGAAAGGCAAATTAGGCAGGGCACACTCGCCAATAATAAGAAGGAGGTAATTAACCCATGAGTATCATAGCTGATGAAAATACAAGGGTAGTTATACAGGGGGGGCCTGCCGGAGTGACTGCTGCGCGTCGTATGGCAGAATTTTCCTATCTGATTAAACAACCGGTTTGCGTTAAGGCATTTGTATTTCCCCCTGATGCAGGAAAGACAGCGGACATACCATACGGAAGCGAAACAGTTACAGTACCGATATTTGCTTCAGTAGACGAGGCTGTAAAGACCTTTCCTGAAATAAATACAAGCCTTGTCTACATAGCCCCGAACAGGGCCCTTGCAAGTACCCTTGAGGCATTGAGAAATGACAAGATTAAGGTTGTCTCCATGATTACTGAGGGCGTTGCGGAGAAAGACTCCAAGATCCTTGCAAGAGAGGCAAAGAAACTTGGCAAGGTTTTTAACGGCCCATCATCCATCGGAATATTTTCAGCAGGGAAGTGCC
>MHEI01000063.1:7797-8144 GCA_001805165.1 Nitrospirae bacterium RBG_16_43_11
TTCCTATGAAAATCTCATACTTTCAAAGCTGAACAGACCCGGTTCAATTGGCGTCATTACAAAATCAGGCGGTCTGTTAAATGAAATCATCTGGATATGCAGCCAGTTTGCAAATGGCATAACAACGGCGGTCGGAATCGGAGGTGACGCATATCCTGGCACCGATTATGTCTCATATCTTGAGATGTTTGAGAATGATCCGGATACAAAGGCGGTTGTCATAGTAGGTGAGATGGGCGGCAACCTTGAAGAGAGTGCAGCAGAGTGGTATGGAGCAAAGAAGCGCAGGATTAAGCTTTTAGCCATCGTATCCGGATTCTGTCAGGAAGTTCTGCCAAAGGGAATGA
>MHEI01000063.1:8158-9202 GCA_001805165.1 Nitrospirae bacterium RBG_16_43_11
GGCGCTAAAGAGGGGACGAGAGGCGAGGGCAGCGCCAGAGGCAAGTCAGATGCACTGAAGAATGCAGGCGCAATCGTACCGCAGACATATGGCGCCCTTGGCCCGGCAATAAAGAAAATTTATGAAGAATTCCTCGCCAGCGGCACAATAACCCCTGTGAAGGAGGTGCCGGCAGATCAAATTCGTAAGTGGCCAAAGCCTATAGAAGAGGCAATAAAGACAGGCGAAGTGACTGTGCCGCCTTTATTCAAATCAACAATATGTGATGACCGCGGCGATGAGCCGATGTATAGCGGATACCCGGCATCAGATCTTATTAATAAGGGATATGATATCCCGCATGTAATAGGACTGCTCTGGACAAAACGTCTGATCTCCCCTGATGAGGCAGAGCTGATCAGGCGAATCCTGATGCTCTCAGCAGACCATGGACCATGCGTCAGCGGGGCATTGGCGACTATCCTGGCGGCATGTGCAGACATACCGATGGCACAGGCAGTTGCATCCGGCATAACGATGATAGGCCCGCGTTTCGGAGGTGCAGTAACCGATGCAGGACGCTGGTTCAAGTATGCCATTGAGAAAAATATGAGCGTAGATGATTTCCTTATATACATGAAAGCAAATGTTGGACCTGTCCCCGGAATAGGTCACAGGGTAAAAAGCGTAAACAATCCTGACAAGAGGGTAAAAGAGCTGGTCAATTTTGCGCAGAGTCTCGGAAGAAAACTACCGCATCTCGATTTTGCACTTGAGGTCGAGAAAGTTACGACAGGGAAAAAAGACAACCTGATCCTCAACGTGGACGGAACAATTGCAGTAGTCCTGTTAGACCTTGGATTCCCTGTTGAAAGCCTGAATGGATTCTTCATCCTTGCCCGTACCATGGGGCTTATAGGACATTGGATAGATCAGAAACAGCAGTCTGCACGCCTTATTCGTCTCCATCCGTACCTTGCAAGGTATGCGACAGAGCCGAAGAGAGAGGCGCCGAAGGCAGATAAACCGTCATGAAAAAAAACTTCATAATGTGTCAAAATGTGA
>MHEI01000064.1 GCA_001805165.1 Nitrospirae bacterium RBG_16_43_11
GGGTCTATTCGAGCTCACAATTTTTCGGCATTTTCGTGGGAGGTACTATCGGCGGATGGGTGTACGGACGTCATGGACTGGAGGGGGTATTCGTTTTCACGGCCCTGCTTGCGCTGGTCTGGTTTCTCTTCGCTGTCACCATGAAGAAACCGGGCTTCCTGACCAGTTACATGGTGAACGTAGGCCAAATCAACGAAGCACAGGCAAACGATCTCGCCATTCAACTTGCCCGGGTCAGGGGTGTCGCCGAGGCCATCGTGATCGCCGGGGAAGGCACTGCCTACCTCAAGGTGGACAGCAAGACCCTGGACGAAGAAGCACTGGCCGCTTTTTCTACTATTGAATAATTGACAACAACACCCAATAAGCCTAAAATATGCAACATAATAAGCCTCGTAAATTGAGGCTGTTTACCATAGCTATCCACACTTATCACATTATATAAACGTGGTTTATTTAGGGGCAAAGATGCACCACTCTGACTTTGTTCATTTGCATCTGCATACGAAATACAGTCTGCTCGATGGCGCAAACAGGATTGAAGCTATTGTAGATGCAGCAGAAAAATATAAGATGCCTGCCCTTGCCATTACAGACCATGGGAATATGTATGGCGCAATAGAGTTCTATCGTACTGCAGTAAAGAAGGGGATAAAACCTATCATTGGCTGTGAAGGGTATATTGCGCCAAAGAGCCGTCTGGACAAGAAAGATTCATACGGAATTACGAATGCATCATTTCATATTATTCTTCTTGCCTCAAATCTGACAGGATATAAAAACCTGCTGAAACTTGTAAGCAGCGCACACCTGGAAGGGTTTTACTACAGGCCGAGGATAGACAAGGAGCTGCTTGCAAAACATAGTGAGGGGTTGATAGTCCTCAGCTCATGCCTGAAGGGTGAAATACCCTACAGGATCCTGCAAGGCAGGACTGATGAGGCAATGAAGGCTGCCGGAGAGTATATTGAAATAGTGGGGAAAGATAATTTCTTCTTTGAGATACAGGACAACGGGATTGACGATCAGGTGAAGGTGAACAAAGGGCTTATTACACTCGCAAAAAAACTTGATGTACAGGTTGTAGCGACCGGCGATTGCCACTACCTGAAAAGGGAAGATTCAAAGGCCCACGATATACTACTCTGCATCCAGACAGGCGCAAATGTCAATGACCCCAAGAGGCTCAGATTTTCAACTGATGAGTTCTATATGAAGTCCCCTGAGGAGATGCATAAGGCATTTGCTGAGATTCCCGATGCACTCTTAAATACAAAGAAGATAGCAGAACGATGCAATGTGGAACTTGAACTCGGTAAGTTCTATCTGCCTGAATATAATGTCCCTGATGGTTATTCGAAAGAGAATTACCTAAATGAACTTGTGCATAAAGGTCTGTCAGACAGGATCATGCAGAAAGACAGCGCAGACATTCCAGAGGATATTTATGAAACCCGTCTCACGGAGGAACTGAAAGTAATAAACTCCATGGGTTATTCAGGATACTTTCTGATTGTGTGGGATTTTATTAATTTTGCAAAGGCAAATTCCATACCTGTAGGTCCTGGAAGGGGCTCTGCTGCAGGGAGTCTTGTCGCATATTGTCTTAAGATAACTGATATCAACCCCCTTAAACATGGCCTCCTCTTTGAACGTTTCCTGAATCCTGAGAGGATCAGCATGCCTGATATAGACATAGATTTCTGCATGGACAGGAGGGATAAGGTAATACAGTATGTCTCAGAGAGGTACGGAAATGATCATGTTGCCCAGATCATCACCTTCGGGACAATGGCGGCACGTGCAGCCATCAGGGATGTAGGCCGCAGTCTTGATATCCCTTATTCGGAAGTAGACAGGGTCGCAAAACTGATCCCGGAAGGACCGAATGTAAGCATTGAAGACGCCCTCAAATCTGAACCAAAACTGAAGGAGTTAATCAACACAGACGTCAGGATAAAAGAGCTGATCGAATATGCAACAGCGCTGGAAGGGCTTACAAGACATGCATCCACACATGCTGCAGGCATAGTCATATCAAAGGAGCCTCTCACTGAATATGTCCCCCTGTCACGCGGCAGCAACGGTGAAGTGGTCACACAGTTTTCCATGGAAGATATTGAGAAGGTCGGCCTTGTAAAGTTTGATTTTCTCGGTCTTAAGACACTTACAGTCATTGACCGGTCGGTCAAACTAGTCAACCAGACCTCCGGGCAGACCTCCGGGACATCAGAGAAGTTCGATATAGCCTCTCTTTCCCTTGATGATAAAGCCACATATGAACTTCTCTCTTCAGGAAATACCGCCGGCATATTCCAGCTTGAAAGTACAGGTATGAGGGATATCCTTGTGAAGATAAAACCGGACCACTTTGACGACCTTGTAGCTATTCTTGCACTTTACAGACCGGGGCCGTTGGGAAGCGGGATGGTTGATGATTATATAAAACGGCGCAGAGGTCTTACTGCCGTTAAGTATGAAACACCTGAATTAAAAGACATCCTGAAAGAAACGCATGGCGTAATCGTATATCAGGAACAGGTTATGAAGATTGCGAATGTGCTTGCAGGATTCAGCCTCGGTGAAGCGGATATATTGCGAAGGGCCATGGGTAAAAAAGATCCCGAGACCATGACTAAATTAAAGACAAGATTTGTTGAAGGCGCTAAACGTAATGGAACATCTGAGAAAAAGGCAGAGAAGATTTTTGATCTTATAGAATATTTTGCAGGATATGGATTCAACAAATCTCATAGCGCTGCCTATGCCCTTATAACTTACCAGACAGCATATCTTAAGACACACTACCCTGTTGAATATATGGCAGCCATGTTGACATGTGAGATGGGCAAGATGGACAAGATAACTGCCGGAATCCGCGAATGTAAGGATATGGGGATTTCTATACTCCCGCCGGATGTTAATGAGAGTGCGATGGATTTTACAGTCTCAGGCAAGGCTATAAGATTTGGATTAGTCGCCATAAAAAATATAGGCGAGTCTGCTATAGAATCTGTAATTACAACAAGACATGAAAGCGGCAGGTATAGCTCGATATTTGATTTCTGCAAACGGGTTGATCTTAGAAAAGTCAATAAGAGGGCGATCGAGTCTCTAATCAAGAGCGGTGCATTTGATACGACAGGGGCCAGGCGGTCCCAACTCCTCGCAGTACTTGATAAGGCTATTGCCATAGGCGGGGCATATCAGAAGGAGAAGAATCAGGTCAGTATCTTTGAGACCCTTGAAGCAAACGGCAGCGAACCTACCGGAGAGCTTTTACCTGATATACCCGAATGGGAAGAACATGTACTCTTAAAGAATGAAAAGGATACCATTGGTTTTTATATTACAGGTCACCCACTTGCAAGATTTGAAGCAAAGATAAGGAGATTTTCCTCAACCACGACTAAAGAGTTATCAGACATTGAAGATGGAAAAGATGTCTCAGTTTGTGGTATTATTACGGAAATACGTACTACCCTGACTAAGAAGGGAGACAAGATGGCCTATGTAAGGATAGAAGACCTGGACGGGGGGGTGGAGTTAATTGTGTTTCCTGAGCTCTACCGTTCTTCTTCCGCCCTGCTGACGGAGGATAGGCCGGTGATGGTATCCGGTACTATAAATAAAACGGATTCCGGCTTCAAACTTAAGTCAAGCAGGATACTTGACCTCACAGAGATCCCTGAAAGGGTTACAAGCCAGATTGATATAAGTCTGCATTCTATAGGTCTTACTACAGATGACCTGAAGGAATTGAAAGGGATATTAATGGATCACAGCGGTAAGTGTCCGGTCTATCTGCATCTGATATCAAATCATAAAGAATATGTGGTTGCTATTGACGAGGGTCTCGGTATTAATCCGTCAAATGAATTTTTAATTTCCATTGAAAACAGATTCGGGAAGGATACAGTCTCTTTCAACTAATCTCATATTTGAAATTTCGAATTTTAAATTAAACCGTTATGCTCAGAGAACTACTTGATTTTGAAAAACCTTTAATTGAGATAGAAGAGAAGATAGAGAAACTTCGAAGCTATGTCCAGTCAGAAGACCCGCGTGTCCATGCAGAGATTGATAAACTTACAAAGCGTTCGCAGTATCTTCTTGAACGTATCTATTCCAACCTGACACCGTGGCAGAAGACTCAGGTGGCAAGACACCCCAACAGACCTGCTGCAACAGAGTACATCAATGCGTTCATTAGTGATTTTATTGAGCTTCATGGCGATCGGCACTTTGCAGATGATCCTGCAATAATCTGGGGGGTCGGGAAATTGAGAGAACGGCCGGTAGTAGTTATCGGACATCAGAAGGGCACAGGGACTAAGGATCGAATTTACCGGAACTTTGGAATGCCGAATCCTGAAGGGTACAGAAAAGCCCTGCGTCTCATGCATCTGGCAGAAAAATTTAATAAACCTATCATTACATTCATTGATACACCAGGAGCGTATCCAGGCATAGGGGCTGAAGAACGCGGTCAGGCAGAGGCAATAGCGAGAAATCTGTTTGAGATGTGCCGGCTGAAGGTGCCTATTATCGTATCTGTAATAGGAGAAGGCGGGAGCGGCGGGGCGCTTGCCATAGGAGTAGGCGACCGTATAATGATGCTTGAACATGCGATATATTCGGTCATATCTCCCGAAGGGTGCGCGGCAATACTCTGGGGTGACGGAACAAGGGCCAAAGAAGCAGCAGATACCCTGAAATTGACGGCACAAAACCTTAAAAAACTTGGTGTGATAGATGTTATTGTAAAAGAACCACTTGGTGGAGCTCACAGGGACTCATTTATTGCATCTGAAAATCTGAAAGAGGCGCTGATAAAGGCGCTAAAAGAGATTGAAACCATCCCCGGCGACAAGCTCGCTGCTATGAGATATGAAAAATTCAGGAAGATGGGGACGTATAAGGAATAGTAACTGTAACTACGTTTTTATTAACACTATAGGAGGATAAAATTATGGCACAAACAGTTGGACCAATATGCCAGAGCTGCGGCATGGCAATTCAGGATCCTAACGACTTCGGGACAACAGCATCCGGCGCTAAAAATCTTAGTTACTGCCGTTACTGTTTTCTAAATGGCAAGTTTACTGATCCGGATATAACGCTGGAGCAGATGATAGAGAAGTGTACTGGTATAGCAGCGACAAAGAAGAATATGACAGAGGATAAGGCAAAGGAAATAGTCAGCGATTATATGCCAAAATTGAAGAGATGGTATGTAAAAGCCAAAGGATGATGAAAGACAGCAACATACACGACATTATCCGCATCCTGCAAAAAGAGGTCAGAAAATGGGAAACACCAGCCGTAACTAAGGTTGCTGAGAAAACGAGAGATCCCTTCAAGGTACTAATATCCTGTATCCTCAGTCTCCGGACTAAAGACAGCACAACAGCAGAGGCAGGCCGCAGACTCTTCTCCCTGGCTGAATCTCCTGATGAGATGCTGAAGATACCTGTAGAAAAGATAGAACGTGCTATCTTCCCTGTTGGTTTCTACAAAACCAAGTCAAGGAACATTATAGAAACTTGCAGAATACTTAAAGAATCTTACAATTCAATAGTCCCCGATTCTATTGATGAACTTCTCACACTTAAAGGTGTAGGCAGGAAAACGGCAAACCTTGTGGTAACCGTTGCTTATGACAAATATGGTATCTGTGTTGACACACATGTCCACAGGATTTCAAACCGCTGGGGCTACATAAATACAAAGACACCGGAAAAATCAGAAGAAGCGTTAAGAAAGAAATTACCAAAGAAATACTGGAAGATTTACAATGACCTGCTTGTCACCTTCGGACAGAATCTGTGTAAACCCATATCTCCAATATGCAGTCAGTGTAAGATATCAGAGTTTTGCAGCCGGAAAGGGGTAATAAAAAGCCGCTGATGAAACCATTTCCCTATTTAACTTGAAAAAAGTATATAAGCCAGCCTGTAGCAGCTACATATATCCAGACACCGGCTGTATACGGAGCGATCTTTTTGTGTCTGTCAAACCTCCCCCTAAGTCCGGAATATAATGTTACTACTGCCATCGGAAAGTTAATCACCGAAAGGAATGTATGTGACCAGAGTGTTGTAAGATATAGCCCCCTGTAACTTCCTTCGTACTTTGTATGTGGAAAGATTGATGTCCTGGCAACGTAGAATCCTACAAATATGAGCGCAAAAAGGGAGCGGAAATCATTGCCCATTTATGTATTTCCTTTTGACGAAGCTTTATAAGGATGACTCCTGACAGGATGCAGAACCCGCTAATGCCTATGGTAACAAGACTGCCATAAAGTAAAAGTGAATAAAGGTCCAAACCTATAATCTCCAGGACAGGACTATAGCATCAATGAGCAATAATGCGATCAGACCAAGTATCAGGTAAAGAACGAAGTATACCTTACCACTCTTTTTATCTGCTTTAGCTTGACAATTCATATCTTTTTCCCCCTTTTAATAAAGTAACTGTTATATAAGTTACGAAAATAATGCCGCCGATTACTGCTAAAATAGTCCCTATTCCCATAATCGTAAGCGACGCTAACACTACAGGGTCTGATGTAAAGGCAACGCCATAGGTCTTGCGCGGCGCACCGAAAGCGCCGGAAATAAAGAGACCGAGAATAAAAAGAAACATCCCTGCCCCGTAAATGACCGGCTGAAACCTGGCAAAACGTTCTCCATAAACCCTGATCCTTATATCTCTGATGAGATAATATGAAAGCCCCATAAGAGCCAGCGTCAGACTGGTTACTGCTCCATGGTAGTGAGCAGGAACCCTGAGGTCATTGGCAAAACCTCCATATGCTATTGCAATACCAAAAGTGTAAATTACCATAGAAAGGATTAATGCGATATAGGCTACCCCGAAATTACCCCTCTTCAGATTTCTTATGATATTTGCAATATGAAGAAAGACCGGCAGGCCAAGCCCGAATGCATAAGTTATTTCTGCCGCAACAACAGATGTTTTATCTACCGGATCATTGAAAAATTGGATGGCAGAGATAAAAACTGCTGATAAGAAAAGCAATGCGTTTGCATACCGCAAAAATCCCCATGTCCTGAATTCTCCAACATGTATCCTTAATAAGGTATACCAGACGATAATAAGCAGTGAGCCGTTTAATATCTGTTGAATGTGACCTGGAGTCCAGAACAGTCTCTCATAGAAAATAAATGGCTCTGCGTGTTCCCTGTTAAGCAATATAGAGCTTACAAGGGAGA
>MHEI01000065.1:0-239 GCA_001805165.1 Nitrospirae bacterium RBG_16_43_11
AATAAGTAAAACAGGTAACCTTTTCATTATTATCACCTCCTTTCTTTCCTGGTTTTTGAATCGTTATTGAGATGATTAAAAGCAAGGCATGTACCACGTTATATTTATCTCTTGAACATACTGAATTATCAGGAGAATCATCCTGAAGGGGTGTAAAGTATGTTATTAAGGATGCCCACCATAGTGTGCAAATTGCATAATTTTATTTTATATATATACATTGCATTCGTTCTACTTGT
>MHEI01000065.1:299-4009 GCA_001805165.1 Nitrospirae bacterium RBG_16_43_11
GGATATTAATTCAGAACTACAACAGTTTTACAGCGATGTAATGCAGAGTCTCTCAGCCTTTCGACGCATTGTTGCCACGCTTAATAAAAAATCAGATGTTAAGTCTATATCTGAAGAGGTCGTGAAAATCCTGTCGGATGAGCTGGGACTGGACCATTGTTCAATAATGTTGCTGGATGAGAGTGGGAACTACGTAGTGAATCAAGCGGGTGTTTCACCGCCCGATGCTGATAGGAATGAGGAGGTCTATAACAGGGCTTTCAGGATTGGAGAAGGGGTTGCAGGCATGGTTGCAAAGAGCAATACCCCTATCCTCATCTCTGATGTTGACAATGATGGCAGATTTCTGAAACTTGAATCAGCCGTAGACATTGGTTCATTACTATGTCTGCCCGTTTCCGCAGGAGGAAGGGTTCTTGGTGTATTAAACCTGTCTCACGGTAAACCTAAATTCTTCAGTAAACATCATGAGAAGGTATTCTCCATCCTTTCTACGACTGTGGGTCACCTGATAAACTTTGTTCGCCTTCAGAAGGACCTTGAATTATTAAACAGGGACCTTCAACTGACGGTTCTTGAGAGGACAAGGGAGATAGAGGAATCCCATGAGTATCTGAAGAATATATTTGAGAATGCAAGTGATATTATTTTTACCATTGATAATGAAGGCCGGTTCATCTTCCTTAACAAAAGGGTGGAGGACCTTGGATATACTAAAGACGAACTTGTAGGGCAGCCATTCGATTCTCTATTGATGAGTGAAGATGGCATACGCGCCTTTGTTCACGTGTTGAAACATGGGAGTAAAAAGACTCTTGAGATAGAACTTAAAGGAAAGGATGGAACTGTATGGCAGACATTGTGCAGTTTTACACCTCTCAGGAGCAGCAGCGAGGGAATTATTGGTTTGCTTGGTGTTGCAAAGGATATTACTGAACGTAAGATGCTTGAGAAAAGGTTGTTCCAGACCGAAAAACTCGCTTCGCTTGTAACATTTGTATCCGGCATTGCACATGAACTTAATAACAGACTTCTCCCGATATTAGTTTATTCTGAACTTATTCAGCAATCATCGCTGGATGAGAATGAATTAAAACTAATAAAGACCATTAATCGTTCTGCTATAGGAGCAAAACGTATTGTTGAATCATTACTCCGGTTCTCAAGACAGGATAAACCACACAAGAGCAGCATTAATCTGAATAACATACTGCATAGTGTATTAAATCTCCTCCACTACAGGCTTCCTTCAAGCGCTATTTCATTGAAACTTAATCTTGAAGATTCCTTGCCAATGATCTTTGCAGATGAAAGACAGATTGAACAGGTCTTTGTCAATGTAATTAATAATGCCTGCGATGCGCTTGATGAAAAAGAGGGGGATGGCGGGATAATAGAAATTATATCCTATTGTAAGAATGATGAAATCTATTTTGATATTATAAATAATGGGCCGGAAATATCCAGGGAAGCTATTGGCAAGATATTCGATCCATTCTACACAAGTAAGGAAGTAGGTAAGGGTACCGGTCTTGGTCTCAGCCTGTGTTACGGTATCATACATGAACACGGCGGAGATATTACTGTTTCCAGTGAGTTTGGCAGGACACAGTTTACAATAAGAATGCCGATGGCTTCTGAAGAGGATTCCTCTTATTGTCATTTACAGGATTCTGACGGGGAGGCTGGAGAAAGGACAACCAAACAGTTTAAAAAGATATTGGTCATTGATGATGAAGATGACCAGCTTGATGTTATGACGCATATATTAAGAGATACATATACTGTCACCGGTGTCAATTCAGGTAAAGAGGCCATAAACAGATTAAACAATGATGAATATGACATGATTATTTGTGACTTTAAGATGCCTGGAATTGACGGTGCAGGGGTATTTGAATGGATCAGCAGCAATAAGCCGTATATGGAAAGAAGAATGCTTTTTTCTACAGGTGATGTTCTTGGAGGAAAGGCTGAGGCATTAATTAAAAAGATCGGTGGTAATTATATTATTAAACCGTATAACATAGAAGAACTCCTCAAAAAAGTCGAAAGTATCATTAGCAATGAATAGGGTCATTATAACAAATAATTCTGCTATCATAGCAGTAGATATCCAGAATGATTTTTGTCCGGGAGGGGCTTTACCGGTACCTGACGGTGATGCGGTTGTTTATTCAATGAATCTTTATATTACGAAATTCAGTAAAATGGGTTTACCTGTTTATTTTACAAGGGACTGGCATCCTCAAAATCATATTTCTTTTAAAACAAATGGAGGGATATGGCCTGAACATTGTGTTCAGGAAACGTATGGCGCTGAACTGCATAAAAAACTTTTAATTCCTTCCCGGGCAGTTATTATATCAAAGGGAATATCACCGGATAATGATGGATACTCAGGCTTTGAGGAAACTGACCTCGATAAACGGCTTAAAGCAAAAAATATCCGGCAGCTTTTTATTGGTGGACTGGCTACTGACTACTGCGTCAAGAGCACAGTGCTGGATGCCTTGCATGCCGGATTTGATGTGGTATTCTTATCAGATGCATCGAAGGGTGTTGATGTTAATACTGGCGACAGTGAACAGGCTATAGATGAGATGCTTAGAGAAGGGGCTGTGAAGGTCGTTTACGGAGATATAAGATGGCAGCACTGAGGGGTATATTAAATGGAGCGTAAGTTGTTTACTGCAGACTTTGAGGATATTAAGTCCGGAAGAGTCACAGATATTTACTTTGATAGAACAATAAAGATACTCAAGGCGAAAGGTATAGATAAATGGGTTAAGGCAGAGTTTATAGCAAAGAGCCTTCCTGATGACGGAGAGTGGGGGGTATTTGCCGGACTTGAGGAATGTACACGGTTATTTGAAGGTATGAAGATTAATGTTCGGTCAATGCCGGAGGGAGCCATCTTCAAGACTTATCATCCTGTCCTTGAGATAGAAGGGATGTATACTGACTTCGGTATATATGAGACTGCAATCCTTGGTCTTTTGTGTCAGGCATCAGGTATTGCTACAAAGGCTGCAAGATGTAAAAAGTTTGCAGAAGACAGAGGGGTTATTAGTTTTGGTGCAAGGAGGATGCATCCATCAATAGCACCGATGATTGAAAGGAGTGCCTATATAGGCGGGTGTGATGGCGTGGCTGTATTAATGAGCGGGGAACTGATAGGTGCAGATCCGGTAGGTACAATGCCTCACTCACTTATCATATTGATGGGGAATTCGGTAGAAGCAACGAAGGCATTTCATGAGGTTATTGAGCCCCAGGTAAAAAGGGTTGCCTTAGTAGACACTTTTGGCGATGAGAAATTTGAGACGATTGCAGTTGCAGAGGCTTTGGGTGAAAAGCTATATGGTGTAAGACTGGATACGCCGGCAAGCAGAAGAGGGAACTTTCTCAGAATACTGCAGGAGGTGAGATGGGAACTCGATCTTAGAGGATATCAGCACGTTAAGTTATTCGTCAGCGGTGGATTGGATGAGCATAAAATAATTGAGTTGAACCCTTATGTAGATGCGTATGGAGTAGGGACTGCAATAAGCAGCGCAAAGGTGATAGACTTTGCAATGGATATCATCGAAGTAGATGGAAAGCCTCTTGCCAAAAGGGGGAAGATGTCAGGTTCAAAGAGGGTTTTGAGATGTAGCGGCTGTTACAATTCCATGATGATACCCCTTAAGGAAAATTCAGGATTCAAA
>MHEI01000065.1:4195-6205 GCA_001805165.1 Nitrospirae bacterium RBG_16_43_11
AATTCTTCACTGAAAAAATAGCCGCAAAAGTAATCTACATCGTGTAAATCTTTAGGATCAATAGGGAATGCCTCACACTGTTTTGGCCGGCCATTATTATATATGGCACATTTTGTATTTCCGTCAGTTCCTTCGAGGAACGGACATTTCAAAAGTAAGCTGCAACACTTCCCACACTGGAAGCAATCTCCATATCTTGCCTTTTGTTTTTCCTCGACATATTTTTGATTAAACGTGCATAACACAAATCTTCTGAGTTTGTTGTTTATGTGTTTTAAAGTCTTTTTGGCATGCCTGTCAATGTAATACTGAATTGTCCTTGTCAATGAGTCCCTCCAATGAAAAATATCAGCCTGTATACATAACATATCAGCAAGGTAAATTTCAAGAATTATTTATTTATTGCTGAAATCCATTGCCTGTTACCGTTTCTATGGCCGCGGCAATAATGGCTACCATTTTCTTTAAAATGGCTGATGAGATACTAAGCGGAGGTATTAATATTATAACATTACCAATCGGCCTTAATATAAGGCCCATATTTCTTGCTTCCAGACAAACACGGTAGCCGGCTTTGTCTTCCAGAGGGTAAGGGGCTTTTGAAGACTTATCTTTAACAAGCTCTATACCTGCCATAAGCCCCTTTTGTCTTATATCTCCGACATGGGGATGATCCTTTAATTGTCTTAGCAGCTTCTCAAGTAAGCTGCTTTTAACCCTGACATGATGGAGAACGTTTTCTTTTTCAAATATGTCAATATTTGCTATGGCAGCAGCGCATCCTAAAGGATTTCCCGTATAACTGTGGCCGTGAAAAAAAGTCTTGAATTCTTTATACTCCCCGAGAAAAGCATTGTATATGTCTTCCGTGACTAATGTGGCCGCAAGAGGAAGATATCCCCCGGTGATTCCCTTGGCAATCGCCATTATATCAGGTGTAACATCTTCATGTTCACACGCGAACATACGTCCTGTTCTCCCGAAGCCTGTAGCAACTTCATCTGCAATAAGTAAAACATTATATTGTTTACACAGTGAGCTAATCTGACTGAGATATCCGGGGGGAGAAACTATCATTCCTGCAGCCGCCTGTATGAGTGGTTCAATTACAAAGGCTGCTGTTTCGTGATGATGTCTTTTTAACACCTTTTCTGCCTCTCTTATACAGGCTAAATTACAATCAGGATGGTTTTTGTCTATTGGACATCTGTAACAGTTTGGTGACGGGACTTTAATCGTCTCAAATAATAAAGGTTTATACAACTTGTGAAACAGGTCTATACCTCCAAGACTGACAGAGCCAATCGTGTCTCCATGGTATGCATTTTCCAATGCCAGGAACTTAGTCTTATCCCTATATCCGCCACCCTTAAGCTGCCAGTATTGGAATGCCATTTTTAAGCCGGCTTCAACTGCTGTAGAACCATTATCAGAATAAAATACCTTTGACAGTGAAAATAAGCCGGAATTATGGGCAACTCTGATTAGTTTTTCAGCCAGTAATATGGATGGAATATTCGAAAGGCCGAGGAGGGTGCTGTGGGCGATCCTTTTTAGTTGCTCTGTAATTGCCTTATCAATGGCCTTCTTCCTGTGGCCATGTATGTTAACCCAGACAGATGAGAAACCGTCAATGTATCTCCTTCCTTCTGTATCAATCAAGTAAGAACCTTTGCCGCTTTCTATAATAAGTGGAGTATCAGCTACCCACTCTCTCATCTGCGTAAACGGGTGCCATATATATTCCTTGTCTTTTTCTTCCATTATACATGTCCGATCATTCATAGAAGCAAAAACTACCCTATTCTAACCTGTATGTCAACCGCTTAAAGACGCATTGGTAAATAGGTAATCTTACCTTAATCTTTACAATTTAATCTGAATAATAATATAATGTGATAGTATCTTATTTTATCTCTTGAGGAGGGTATGTATGCAGAAGCTTATTAAGAAATTCGACAAGAAGAGTATAGTTATTGCGGCGATACTTATTTCAATCGGGGTAATAGC
>MHEI01000065.1:6276-9071 GCA_001805165.1 Nitrospirae bacterium RBG_16_43_11
GGATCACACAGCAATTAGCTGAGACAGAAAAGGCATTTGTAGAGATATCAAAGCGCGTAACTCCAGCCGTGGTAAACATCTCAACTACCAAGACAATGAAGGGAATGGAAAAGGGTCAGTTCTCTCCTTTTTTCCAGGACCCGTTTTTCAGGCGTTTTTTTGGTGATGAATTTTTCAGGGAGCATGAAATGCCCAGAAAGCGCAAAGAGCAGAGTCTCGGCTCCGGTGTTATTGTGTCCGAGGATGGATATATAGTAACTAACAATCATGTAGTTGAAGGGGCTGATGAGATAAAGGTTCTACTCTCTGACAGACGGGAATTTGTGGGAAAGGTTGTTGGCGCTGACCCCAAGACTGATTTGGCAATAGTTAAGATCAAGGACAGCGATCTTCCTGCCATTGTCTGGGGAGATTCAGATCAGATTGAAGTTGGGGAGTTTGTGCTTGCTATCGGTAGTCCATTCGGGCTTAATCAGACTGTTACGAGTGGCATCATAAGCGCTAAAGGGCGGGCAAATGTCGGTATAGCTGATTATGAGGACTTTATTCAAACAGACGCCGCAATTAATCCGGGAAATTCAGGAGGCGCTCTTGTAAATATCAGGGGTGAACTTATTGGGATTAATACTGCCATATTTACAAGAAGTGGCGGATACATGGGGATAGGCTTCGCGGTACCGAGTAACATGGCAAAATCTGTTATGGAGAGTCTGGTAAAAGAAGGAAAAGTTACCCGTGGCTGGTTGGGAGTCTATATACAGGACATCACTCCTGAGCTTGCAAAACAGTTTAAACTAAACGCCAACACCGGGGCACTTGTAAGTGATGTTATGGAAGGAAGTCCGGCTGAGAAGGCGGGACTTGAGCGTGGCGATGTTATTATGCAATATAATGGTAAAGAAGTGGAGAATAATTCTCATCTAAGGAATATGGTAGCCCAGACACCTGTTGGAAAGGCAATAGATGTAAAGATCATACATGATGGAGGGGAGAAGAAGCTTAAAGTTACTATCGGAGAACTTCCGGCTAACATGGCTAAAGGAGAGACCGGAGAAGGTGCGTCAGATGGCATTTTCGAAGGGGTCACTGTCCAGAATCTTACTCCGGAATTCAGGGAAAGACTGGAAATACCTGATAAGATCAGAGGGATATTTGTTACTACTGTGGAAGCAGGTTCGCCTGCTGAAGAGTATGGCCTTAAAGCAGGCGATGTTGTTATGCAGATAAACAAGAAGGATACTAAAACGATCAAAGATTTTAATAAAATAGTAGATGACATAAAAAAGGGTGATAGTATTTTAGTTTTAGTATACCGTGAAGGGATGACAATTTATATAACCATGTCTCCATAAATCAGGGACACTTCCCTGAATCAGGAAGTGTCCCTGAGAGAGGTTTACTACAATGTATCATTTAAGGCTAATTCAGGGATTTTTTATAGTCCTGTGCATATCTTCAGGATATTTTATATTTTCCAATAATCCGCCTTTTTCTCCTGTAGCCGGTATTGTTGCGGGTCTTTTGGTTGGTCTGGCTGCTGTCATATTTGAATATTTCTTTAAACAGTATTCTCTTGGGCAGTCAATAGGCGGTATTACCGGTTTAGTAGCGGGTTTATTGATCGGTAATCTGATAATGTCCGTTTTTGAAAATGAATTTACTTCCAATTACAGTGCAATACTCTCGTTTCCATTTAATTTTATTTCGGGTTATTTAGGTTTGGTCCTGGGGACAAGAGCCGGAGAATGGATAGATTTAACAAGTGTGCAGAAGTTTTTTGGTTCGGAAGTATCAGGATATAAGAAGATACTGGATACAAGTGCAATAATTGACGGCCGGATTGCAGATGTCTGTGAGACCGGTTTCCTTGAGGGTACTTTCATCGTACCTCAATTTGTCCTGAAAGAGCTTCAGCATATTGCTGATTCTCCTGATATGATGAAGAAGGCGCGCGGCAGGAGGGGAATGGATGTATTGCACAGGATGCAGAAAATGGCAGATGTAGATGTGAATATTGTAGACAATGATTTTCCCAAGATACGTGAAGTGGATTTAAAGATTATTGCGTTAGCCAGGGTTATGAATGCCAAGATTATTACAAATGACATAAATCTAAGCAAAATAGCAGAACTTCAGGGTATAGAAGTGCTGAATATCAATGAACTTTGCAATGCATTAAAACCCGTTGCATTGCCTGGCGAGTTAATGAATGTCTTTGTATTAAAAGAGGGTAAAGAGTATAACCAGGGTGTAGCATACCTGGATGATGGGACCATGATCGTGGTGGAGGATGCAAAGAGGTGTATAGGTAGAAACGTGGGTGTCAGTGTAACCAGTGTCCTTCAAACAACAGCCGGAAGGATGATATTTGCAAGGGTAAAGGATGAGTCTGCTTCACAGTCGGTCGCAAGTGCATCCTATTCTCCATTTGGCAAAGGTGGGCCTGGTGATGTGAAGGGGGCGATATGAAGGTAACTGCCATAATTCTGGCGGCAGGAAAAGGGAAGCGGATGCTTCATTCTTTGCCAAAACATTTTATCCGGCTTGAAGATAAACCAGTCCTGGCATATACCCTTGATGCCTTTGAAAAATGTCCTGATGTCAATCAGGTGCTTATTGTCTCACGGTCAGGTGAAGAAGAATATTGCCTTAAAGAGGTTGTTGAGATGTATGGGTATAAGAAGGTCTTAAAGATAGTCATCGGTGGAGAGAGGAGACAGGATTCGGTATATAATGGTATAAAAGAGCTTGATGAAGATACTGATATAGTTATTGTGCATGATGGCGTAAGACCC
>MHEI01000065.1:9161-10691 GCA_001805165.1 Nitrospirae bacterium RBG_16_43_11
AAAGAAGTAGGTGATGACAAGACAATAAGATCTACCCCGGACCGCTCTTCTTTATGGTATGCGCAGACGCCTCAGGTATTTAAAAAGCGTATATTGGAAGAGGCATTCATAATGGCATACGGGGATAGAGTTTCTGTTACAGATGAATCATCCTTAGTGGAGAGACTTGGTTATAAGGTTAAAATTGTTGAGGGGTCGCCGGACAATATTAAGATTACTACAAAAGAAGATCTGTTGCTTGCTGAATTGATATTAAGGATGCAAAAGAAAAAGGGTATGAAATGAGGGTTGGCATAGGGTATGACATTCACAGGTTTGGGGAAGGTGAATCAGTAACCATTGGCAATGTGAGTATACCCTTTGACAGGAGCCTGACAGGCCATTCTGATGCCGATGTATTACTACACGCCATATGTGACGCAATGCTTGGCGCTGCCGGCGAAGGAGATATCGGCATACATTTTCCTAATACGGATTCTTCATTAAAAGGGATCTCAAGTATTGAATTATTGAAGAGAACCAGGAAGATAATCACGCTAAAAGGTTTCAGTATCTCAAATGTTGATTCTGTAGTTATTGCTGAAGCCCCCAGGATTCTTCCTTTCAGAGATGCTATGATAAAAAACATAGCTGCAGCCATGGAAATAGATGTGAATCAGGTTAATGTCAAGGCCACCACAAGTGAAGGTATAGGTGCAATTGGGAGGGGGGAAGGTATAGGAGCTTATGCCGTTTGTATGCTGACAGATGTTTGAAAATATTAAGAAAGATTTATATGCAGTCTTTGAAAGAGATCCTGCTGCTTCAGGTAAAATTGAGGTGTTTCTTACATATCCGGGCTTTCATGCTGTTTTGCTTCACAGGGTGGCGCACTGGTTATGGAAAAGAGATGTTCCGGTTTTACCAAGAGTTATATCGCACTTCAGCAGGTTTCTGACTGGCATTGAAATACATCCCGGGGCAAGAATTGGTTCTTATTTTTTCATAGATCACGGTATGGGGGTAGTGATAGGTGAAACAACAGTTATTGGCAATAATGTTACCCTCTTTCAGGGTGTTACCTTAGGTGGAACCGGCAAAGAAAAGGGGAAGCGTCATCCTACTTTGGGGAATAACATAGTAGTAGGTGTTGGTGCCAAGGTGCTTGGAAATATAGTTATAGGAGATAATGTAAAGATAGGCGCTAATTCAGTTGTGCTTGAATCTGTTCCAGCGGACTCTACCGTTGTTGGAGTACCGGGGCGTATTGTTAAACAGGGTGGACGACGCCTGACAGAGACTATGTTAGATCATGTCCATCTTCCTGACCCTGTGGCAGACAGGCTTGAGAGGATAGAGAGGGAGTTGGAGGAGATTAAGAATCAAATAAAGGGTTCAAGGGGTTGAAGAGAGTGTTAATATAAGGAGTATATGTTATGGGGCTGAATTCAATAGAAGAAGCCGTAAAAGATATAAGACTGGGCAAGATGGTTATTCTCGTAGATGATGAGGACCGTGAGAATGAAGGTGACCTCGTTATGGCTGCTGAAA
>MHEI01000065.1:10803-21790 GCA_001805165.1 Nitrospirae bacterium RBG_16_43_11
CAATACAGCGCCTTTCGGGACTGCTTTTACCGTATCTGTAGATGCACGACATGGTATTACTACAGGTATATCGGCGCAGGATCGGGCTGTCACAATCCTTACTGCCTTAAGACCTGAGACAAGGCCGGGTGATTTGGCAAGACCAGGACATATATTCCCCATCATGGCGCAAAATGGCGGTGTCTTAAAAAGGGCAGGTCAGACAGAAGGGTCTGTTGACCTTGCCAAGCTTGCAGGGCTGTATCCCTCCGGTGTGATATGCGAAATAATGAATGAAGACGGCACTATGTCAAGGTTGCCGGAACTGATTTCATTTGCACAGGAGAATAACCTGAAGATCGTTACAGTGAAGGATCTCATTGAGTACAGGCTGAAAAGGGAGTCACTGGTCAGAAGAGTTGCCGATTCGAGATTACCTACAGATTATGGTGATTTTAAGGTTATAGTCTATGAAGATGACCTGGAGCATAATATACATTTTGCACTAATCAAAGGGGATATTAATGCCCTTACGAATGTTCTTGTACGTGTCCATGCAGCATGTATTACAGGGGATATTTTCAAATCAAAGAGGTGTGACTGCGGAGAACAGCTTCAAAAGGCTATGGAGATAATAGAGAATGAGGGGGCCGGTATAGTGCTTTATATTAACAATAACCTTAAAGAGTCAGTGATTGGCAAGATCACCTTATACAAGTCACAGGATGAAGAGATGGAAGGTGCTAAGGATTCTGTCATCGGAGGAAACATGCCTGTGCTGAGGGAATATGGTGTCGGCGCCCAGATACTGGTTGATCTTGGCGTCAGGCACTTAAGGTTAATGACAAATAACCCAAGGAAGATTGTAGGGTTGGAGGGATATGGGCTGGACGTAGCAGAACGTGTACCTATTGAGGTCACTCCTCATGAGGACAATATTGATTATCTTAAGGCTAAGAAGCGGAAATTAGGTCATATGTTAAGCAAAATCTGAAATTTGAAATAAAGGAGGATATCTTTATGCCGGAACCGATAGAGGGGGCAATTGTTGGAAAGGGTCTTAAGTTTGGAATAGTTGTAAGCAGGTTCAATGACTTTATTACAAGCAGGTTGCTGGCAGGCGCCCTGGACGCATTCAAACAATGTGATGTAGATGACGGCAATATTACTGTTGTCAGGGTGCCAGGCTCTTTTGAGATCCCTATGGTTACAAAGAAAATGGCCATGTCTGATAAGTACAATGCAATTATATGCCTTGGCGCTGTTATCAGGGGCGCTACGCCTCACTTTGAATATATTTCTGCAGAAGTAACAAAGGGTATAGCAAGTATAGCTTTAGATGCAGGCATACCTGTTATATACGGTGTTCTGACCACAGACAGTGTGGATCAGGCTATTGAAAGGGCCGGTACCAAGAACAGGAACAGGGGGTGGGATGCCGCCTTGCAGGCGATTGAGATGGCTAATCTTTACAAAGTGCTTGTTTAACTTACGAAGGGGGATAATGGGATATCGCAGAAAGGCAAGAGAATATGCTTTACAGATGTTGTATCAGTATGATATCAGTCAACAGTCCTCCGGCCTTTTTGATGGGTTCTGGTCGGATAAAGTAGTGCAGGATGATATCAGGGAATTTGCCAATATTCTTGTTGATGGTGTAATAAAGAATGTTTCAATGATAGATGAGAAGATCAGGCTGTCAGCTAGTCACTGGAGTGTAGACAGGATGGCAGTAGTAGATCGCAATATTTTGAGAATGGCTATATTTGAATTGCTCTATATTAGAGATATCCCTGCGAAGGTTACTATAAATGAGGCTATAGAGATTGCAAAGAGGTATGGAGTAGAAGAATCCGGCTCATTTGTGAATGGAATACTTGATAGAGTTGTGAAAGACCATCAGGAGATTATCGCGGATAAGTTATGATAGAACGTTATACATTACAGAGAATGAAGGAAGTATGGGAACCGGAGAATAAATTTAAGAAGTGGTTTGACATTGAGGTATCGGCTTGTGAGGCATTGGCAGAAATGGGGGAGATACCGGCAAGTGCCGTCAGGGTGATTAAAGAGAAGGCACAAATAAATATAGGGCGTATTAATGACATAGAACTTGAAGTAAAGCATGATGTTATTGCCTTTCTGACCGCAGTATCCGAGAGTATTGGCGATGAGGCAAAATACCTGCATCTGGGTCTTACATCCTCTGATGTCCTTGATACCGGACTTGCACTGCAGCTTATTGATGCCTCAAATATTATCCTTGATGATCTCAAAAGACTGAAGGATGTTCTAAGGGAGAAGGCCCATGAGTATAAAGATGTTGTCATGATGGGGCGTTCCCATGGCATTCATGCAGAGCCGATAACATTTGGCCTCAAGATGGCATTATGGTATGAAGACACAAATAGAAACATTGATCGTTTTGTCAGGGCCAGGGAGACTATTAGTTATGGCAAGATATCAGGTGCAGTAGGTACCTTTGCCAATATTCCACCGTATGTTGAAGAGTATGTGTGTAACAGACTTGGATTAAAGCCTTCTCCCATATCTACGCAGATTGTGCAGAGAGACAGACATGCTGAATTTATGTGCACACTTGGTATTATAGCCAGTACAATTGACAAACATGCTACAGAGATCCGGCACCTTCAGAGAACAGAGGTACTGGAGGTTGAAGAACCATTTACCAAAGGGCAAAAGGGCTCCTCTGCAATGCCGCACAAGAGGAACCCTGTTGGCAGCGAAAATATCAGCGGCCTTGCAAGGATTGTCCGGTCAAATTGTATCGCTGCACTGGAAAATATCCCGTTGTGGCATGAGCGTGATATAAGTCATTCATCAGTCGAGAGGGTTATAATGCCTGACAGCACTATCCTCATAGATTATATGCTGAACAGGTTAATAAATATTATAAAGGATATGATAGTGTATCCGGAGAATATGAACAGGAATCTTAACCTGACGCATGGGCTCATAAATTCACAGAGGGTATTGCTGGAACTGGTAAGAAAAGGAATGGACAGAGATCATGCATACAGGTTGGTTCAGAAAAATGCTATGAAGGCATGGAACAATGGCGTAGACTTCCAAAAACTTTTACTGGAAGATGAAGAGGTAATGTCACAGTTGAGTGAAACAGATATAACATCATGTTTTGATATGGAATATCATTTAAAGCATGTAGACTATATTTTCAAGCGGATATTTGGATAGGGAACAGTAAGAAATCAGAAGTTAGAAGACAGAGGTAAGAAGTCAGAAGCGAGAAATCGTGATAACTACCAGGGAGGATGATAATTGAAGGTACGTGTATATGTGACGTTAAAAGAGGGTATATTGGATCCGCAGGGCAAAGCAGTAAAACATTCTCTCAATACACTGGGGTATTCCGCAGTTGAGGATGTAAGGATTGGAAAGTATATTGAACTGAATTTAAATAATAACTCCATAGACAAATTGGATTTTCAAATCAAAGAGATGTGTAACAAGCTCCTCGCTAATACTATAATTGAAGATTTCCGATATGAAATTGAGAAGTAGGGTTTGATGTAATTGACCTCATGAACTATTTTTATTATGAGCCTTGAAGGACACTTATCGGATTTTAGCCTTCCTGATATTCTCCAGATAGTCCATTTAAGTAAAAAGAGTGGTGTATTAAATTTAGAAAATTCTTCCTCCAATGGAAGGGTGGTATTTCATGATGGACAGATATTATATGCCTCATTGCAAGGCAAAGAGAGGCTGGGAGAAAGACTTATCAGGGAGGGTATGATAAGGGAAAATGACCTTGAAACTGCACTAAGGATTCAGAAAGACAGAAAGGTTTATGAACCATTAGGGGCAATACTTACAGAGAATAAGTTCATTGAGAAAGATATTCTCGATAATTTGATTCAGTCGCTGATTAAAGAAGTCATATACGAACTGCTTTCCTGGGAAGAAGGGGTATTTCGTTTTGAGCCTGAAAAAGAGATGCACAATATCCCTCAAGGCACAAGCGTCAGCACAGAGTATATATTGTTAGAGGGCACAAGATTAAGAGATGAAGGTAAAAAAGTACCCCCGGTTTTAGAAGAGGGTAAGACCTTTGAATCTTTATCCGAAAATAGAGGAATCTATTCGAATACACTGATTACAATGATAGAAGAGTTGACAATCCCGGCTGCCGGCACAGAGGTATTAGTCATGATCCTGAGATTTGCGGGAGAGGCGATGAATCGTTCTGTTGTATTCAAGCTCACCGGAGAGAGTGCATTTGGATTCGGGCAGGTTGGGATATCAATGAGTTCAGCCGACAAGAGGATAAAGGAATTACAGATACCTCTGGATCAACCTTCTATAATAAAATATGCAGTAGAAAATAAGAAAACGTACAGGGGAACGTTAGCTGAAACTGACTGGAATACCTATCTTGTAACACATCTTGGTGAAGGGACGCCTGTTGAAGTCTTTGTTTCACCGCTTATTCAGGGTGACAGGGTTACTGCAGTAGTATATGGAGATAACTTACCTTATAAACAGTTGATAGGGGATACTTCAGCCCTTGAGGCATTTATCAAGATTGCAGGTATAGCGCTCTTGAAATCAAAAATATAACATAATAATGTCAAATTGCCGGGCTATAAATTCTGTAAAATATAAAGATTATTTAACTGAGGCTGAAGATATTATACAGCACCTCAACAGAGATTTGTATGAGCTTAAGTCTTTGTGTCAATCATCTCATGTCATAAATCCTGATATTGTGAACGCCTTGTTTCGTGAGATCCACACCTTGAAGGGAATTTCTGAAGTAACAGGATTGCCGAGGTTAACTGCATTAAGTCACAGGCTGGAAGATCTGCTGGACTGCCTTAGGTTCGGTAGAATTCAGCTAAATTTCACTGTCGTAGACACCCTGTTTGAAGTAGTGGAGATACTTACTGAACTTCTGAATAATGTCAATGAGCAGGGGATTGAGCATACTGAAATAGAACCGGCGCTTAATAAGATAGGTAATATCCTTGATAATACGAAATCAGATGATGGTGGGACTGTGACTGCTATTAACGATATGCCCCCTGATTTATCCCGAACCCTGTCTGAGTTTGAGCTTCACAGGCTCAATGCGACGATTAATGAAGGCCATAACGTTTACAGGATATTTGCACGCCTTCATATTGATACTGTTGATGAAGAGGTAGAAAAACTGCAGGCACATCTTACAGGGTGCGGAGAAATAATTGCTGTTATCCCGGTATCAGGATTTTCTGCTGATGGCATGGTATCATTCGAGTTTATTTATTCCTCAAAAGATGAAAGATTCAAAACCGGACTGTGTGGAGTTATTAGGGGAGAAAATACAAGTATTCAGAATATCGGGGTACACAAGAATGTTGTTCCCGGGGAGCAACCCAGGTATTCTGCAAGGAGTATAACAAAGACTGTCAGGGTGGACATAGAAAGACTTGAAACACTTCTGAATACTGTAGGAGAGATATTATTATTAAACAGTACAATAACACACTCTTTGAATGATTTGAAGATTCAACATGGTTACAACATACCGTTTCTGGATATTAACAAATCAGCAAAACAATTACATAAGAAATTAGCCTTTCTGCGGGATGGGCTTATAGAGATCAGATTAGTGCCTCTTGATTATTTGTTCAGCAGGCTTACGCGAATAGTAGACATGCTTTCTAAAGAACTATCGAAAGAAATAATATTAGAAGTATCCGGTGGTGATACAAAACTCGATAAATCTATGATAGAAGCGCTTGCTGACCCACTAATGCATATAATACGTAATGCAATTGACCACGGTATTGAGGATAAGGACGTCAGGATTCTGAGGGGTAAGGCTTCAACAGGAAGGATAAGTGTGAAGGCCACACAGAAAGACAGCAGTGTAGTGATTGATATCGAGGATGACGGTGGGGGCATGGATTTTACCAGGATTTATGAAAAGGCGCTTGAAATGGGGCTGATAAGCGCTCACGAAAGAGATGAGAAGAGGCTTCAACTTTTGCTTTTCCAACCTGGTTTCAGCACTAAGAGTACGATTGACGATGTGTCGGGAAGAGGAGTTGGTCTTGATGTAGTGGCAAAAAACATGGCTGATCTGTCAGGCATGATTGAGATTGAAACTGTACGTGCAAAAGGTACTACATTCAGGATTACACTTCCAGTAACTTTGCTCATAGTCAGGGCATTGATAGTCTCGGAGTCAGGGAGGGAGTTTGCGATACCTGTAAATTCTATTTCTGAAAATCTAAGATTAAAAGAAGGTGATATGATAATGATCAGGGATAAAGAGAGCATAAACCTGAGAGGAGATTGTTTACCTCTTATAAGGTTAAAAGATATATTAAAATACACTGGGAAAAATGAGGTAATTGTTCAAAATAACAAGTACGTTATTATAGCTGGTCTTGGTGTGAAAAAGGTAGGTATTATTGTTGATAAAATAAAGGGACAGCGCGAAATACTCATTAAACCGCTGGGAAAGTTCCTTAAAAAGATACCATGTGTTATAGGTTTTGCTGAAATTGATTCAAAAAAGGTATTGCCCGTAATAGATGTTTCAAGACTAATATAGATAACACGTATACATCACATCACATCTCAAGTCAAGATTATCCGGCAGAAGCCGAAAAGTCGTAGAATGAGTAATAGTGTATTAATAATTGATGATTCACCCCTGTTGAGGCAGAAGGTGGTCGAAAGTCTCAGGGGGGCCTGCCTGTTCGATAATTACTTCGAAGCCAATGATGGATTTAGTGCAATTAAGGTCTTATCCAGAGAAGAAATTGATATGCTGATTTGTGATGTAATGATGCCGAAAATGGATGGTTTCAAGTTAATGGAGATGTTAAACAAGGAAAAGAGATTTGAAGACATTATGGTGATTATGTTGTCTGCCAATAGGGGAATATTTGATAAGATTAAAGGCCTGGAGAGCGGTGCTATTGATTATATGACTAAACCATTCCATCCTCATGAACTTGCTTTGAGGGTAAGTATATTGTTGAGAATGAAGGGTCTCCAGAAAGAGCTTAAAGCCAAGATAGTTGAATTAGAACGTGTCACAGTGCTTGATGCATTGACCGGATTATATAATCAGAGATATTTGTACGATACATTGAGAAGAGAGTATAACCGCAGTGAGCGATTCAATCTTAAGCTATCCCTGATAATACTCGATATTGATAATTTTAAAGATGTCAATGATACATTCGGACATCAGCGTGGCGATGTGATAATCAAAGAAGTTGCAAGGCTGTTGCAGACAATGCTGAGAGGGTATGATTTTGCCGTCAGATATGGAGGGGATGAATTTATTATTGTTTTGTCTCAGAGTACAGTTATCGGCGCCCATATAGTAGCGGAGCGTCTCAGAAAAATGATTGAGGAAAATCCGCTCCTGATAAAGTTGAATGGCGGAAAAAGTGTAACTGCCAGCATAGGAGTTTCAACATTTCCCGATGATACCAAGGAAGGTTATGAAGCGTTGATAAACAGGGCTGACCAGGCATTATATAAGGCAAAACGTGAAGGAAGAAACCGTGTTGCTTACGGCAGGTTGTAATGGTATACGAGACTGAACCGGTTAAAGAAAAGAAAGAAGTTTCCGGACATGATATTGGAGATAATCATGTATTGGCAGAAGATCAGTATATTATCTTTAAAATTGATAATGAAAGGTATGCCATGAAGGTTACAAAGGTAAAGGAAGTTATTAACTACATAGAAGTGACAGAGGTACCTAATACTTATCCGTATATAAAGGGTGTAATGTCTTTAAGGGGGGTGGTTATACCAGTACTTGATTTCAGGGAATATATAGGTCTTTCAGGTACATGCGTGAGTAAGAAGACTCATATTTTAATAATGCATCATGAAGATGATTCCCTTATTGGCTTGCTGGTTGACTCCATAGAAGGGGTTATAAGAATATCTCCGGAGATGTTTATACCTGTTCCTGACTTTATTGGCAAAGAGAATATCAGGTATTTTAAGGCTGCCTTTGAATACAATAATAAGTTTATATTGTTGATTGAAACGGGAATAAATCATTCATGAAAGAAAATTCATCAACCTCATCAATCAGGTTTATCTTATCCTGTACAAAAGATGAGATTTTACAAGACATAATCGTATCCATTCTGAACATAGAAGGTTTTAACCTGATTAAAGCATCTGATGAGCAGATGCTCTTCATTCTCATTGAAAAATATTCTCCTCCTGTAGTAATCATGGATTCCGGAATATCTGAGATAATGGGATATCGCCCCTGGGAGATTATCAAGAAGATAAATAGATTCATGGATATAAAAGTTATCCTGATTTCGTCAATACCTTTGCAGGATATTGAAGGTGCTTATGATTATATTGATGAGGTTATTGAGAAGGATGTTGTGAAAGATCACCTATTACCAAAGGTAAGCAAATTCATATGTCCCGGTACAGATGTTAATATGCACGAGGATGCGAGGAGACTGGCAAGGACAATAGTATCCGACATTGTCTATTATAACACTGATACAGCATTGAGAGGTGTTGAAGATGGAACATTCTATGATGAACTGCAAAAGGAGATCGAAGAAGGGAGGATGCTTTATCAACAGAGGGTGCCAGTTAACATATTCTCGGTAACTGATTATTACGATGATGCTATACGTGATTTTATACTGAAAATTCAACAAAGCAATTTAGTCTTGCCGTCTAAGTTTATTTCCTGATATAATAACCTTTGGAACCCTATTTAAATATGAAATTTGCCATAATTGTATTCCCTGGCTCGAATTGTGACCATGATTGCTACCACATCGTAAAACATGTACTTGGGAGACCTGCAAGCTTTGTCTGGCACAAGGAAAAGGACCTGACTCAATTTGATGCCATTATCCTTCCTGGTGGATTTTCCTACGGGGACTATCTACGTACCGGCTCAATAGCACGAAGCTCTCCTATTATGACAGCAGTTGAAGAGTTTGCCGGCAGGGGCGGGCTCGTATTAGGCATATGCAATGGCTTTCAGATACTACTTGAGGCAGGACTCTTGCCAGGGGCTATGTTAAGGAATAAATCCTTAAAGTTTATATGTAAGGATCTGTATCTAAGGATAGATAATATTAACACCCCGTTTACGCTTAAATATTTCGAAAATCAGGTAGTAAAAATGCCGATTGCCCACGCCGAAGGTAATTATTATGTAGATAGTGAGACATATTCGCACCTTAAGAAGAATAATCAGATTATTTTCAGATACTCAGGGAATGATGGAGAAATAAATGATGAGGTTAATCCAAATGGTTCGATTGGTAATATTGCCGGGATATGCAATGACAGAGGTAATGTGCTGGGCATGATGCCGCATCCTGAGAGATGTGGTGAGCAGATACTGGGCGGTGAGGATGGATATACGCTGTTTGAGTCTATGTTATATTATGTTGAAAAGATGAAAAATAAATCCTGAATGAGGAAAAATTGATATCTAAGGATGTTATAGAGTCACATGGTCTTACAGAAGAGGAATACGGGCGGATTTTGAAGATCCTTGGCCGGGAGCCTGGTATTGTTGAGCTGGGTATATTCTCTGTTATGTGGAGTGAACACTGCAGTTATAAGAGTTCAAGGATACATCTGAGGAAGTTTCCTACAAAAGGCGACAGGGTATTGCAGGGACCCGGCGAGAATGCAGGTGTTATTGACCTGGGTGATGGGCTTGCTGCTGTATTTAAGATGGAAAGCCACAATCACCCGTCATTTATAGAGCCGTATCAGGGGGCAGCTACAGGTGTAGGAGGCATACTCAGGGACATTTTCACTATGGGGGCAAGACCGGTTGCCATACTCGACTCACTCCGTTTTGGTGACATTAATCTTCCCCGTAACAGATACCTGTTATCAGGTGTAGTAAGTGGTATAGCAGGTTACGGAAATTGTGTGGGTATACCTACAGTAGGCGGTGAAATATATTTTGATGAGATATATAATAACAATATACTTGTAAATGTATTTGCACTTGGAATAGTAAAGAAAGACAGAATTTTTAAGGGTGTGGCAAGCGGCGTCGGCAATCCGGTTATTTATGTGGGATCAAAGACCGGAAGGGATGGCATTCATGGTGCAACTATGGCCTCCGACGTATTTGATGAGTCATCAGAGACAAAGAGACCAACTGTACAGGTTGGGGATCCATTTACGGAAAAACTCCTGATCGAGGCATGTCTTGAAGTTATGAACGCCGGGCTTATAGTCGGCATCCAGGATATGGGAGCAGCAGGGCTTACTAGCTCTTCATGCGAGATGGCAGGAAGGGCCGGGACAGGTATAGATATTCATATTGACAGGGTTCCAATGAGGGAAACCGGCATGACCCCTTATGAGGTGATGTTATCAGAATCTCAGGAAAGGATGCTGATTGTGACTGAACCGGAAAAAGAAAAGGAAGTCATGGAGGTATTCCATAAATGGGACCTCGATGCAGTCGTGATAGGGGAGGTCACTGACACTAAAAAGATTCGTGTTATTAACAGAGGTGACATGGTTGCGGATATACCGATTGAATCCTTAACTGATGATGCACCACTTTATGAAAGAGCCATCTCTCCTCCGCCTTATCTTGATGTTCTCCATGACCTTGATATGGAAAATCTTCCCGTACCTGAAGACCTTAATAAAGTACTCCTGACACTCCTCTCTGTACCTACAATCGCATCTAAGGAGTGGGTATTCAGGCAATATGATCACATGGTACGAACAGACACGGTAGTAGTACCCGGTTCTGATTCAGCAGTTATAAGGATTAAGGGAACCAACAAAGGTATAGCTATGACTGCGGACTGTAACAGTCGTTACTGTTTCTCTGACCCTTATACCGGCGGCGCAATAGCGGTTGCAGAGGCAGCAAGAAACATCGTATGTGCTGGCGGTGAACCTGTAGGACTGACAGATTGTCTCAACTTCGGTAATCCGGAGAAGCCTGAGATCATGTGGCAATTTCAACAGGCTATCG
>MHEI01000065.1:21813-35802 GCA_001805165.1 Nitrospirae bacterium RBG_16_43_11
TTATAAGCGGTAATGTCAGCTTCTATAACGAGACAAACGATTTATCAATCTACCCAACGCCAATAATTGGGATGGCGGGTATAATTGAGGACATATCAAAGTGTATGACGCAATATTTCAAGAATGATGGGGATGTTTTAATACTGTTGGGTAACAACAGCGAGGAGATTGGGCAGAGTGAATACCTCAGGGAGATTCATTATAAAATAAGGGGTGTTCCTCCGCATCTTGACCTTGTTCTGGAAAAGAAGGTGCAGGATCTTTGTCTTTATGGAATAAAACAGGGTATAATAAAATCAGCACATGACACTTCAGAAGGCGGGCTCACTATAGCGCTTGCAGAGTGTTGTATGAGGTCTGAGGACAAGGGGAATGTTGGAGCTTCAATTGATTTATCCGATGATATAAGGCCGGATGCCCTTCTATTTGGAGAGACACAGTCAAGGATCATTATTACAGTTACTCCTGAGAACGTGAAGGCATTGGAAGATGCCGCAAAGACGATGAATACACCTGTGAAAGTGATTGGAAAGGTGGGGGGAGAAAGGCTTGTGATAAGACATAAATCGACTACAGTTATTGATTTGGCAGTATATGATATGGCTAATGTATGGCGAAAGGCGATACCCGGATATCTTGGGGAAACAGAATGAATAATCCGGACTGTGAGGTTTAAAATGTGCGGCATATTTGGCATATACAATCATCCTGAGGCAGCAAGTCTCGTATATCTTGGACTTCATGGTCTGCAGCACAGAGGCCAGGAAGGTTCAGGGATAGTATCTACTGACGGCAGCAAATTATACTCCAAAAAGGGGATGGGGCTTGTTTCTGAGATATTCAAAGATGATAATTTTTCGCGACTGAAGGGGAACAGTGCTATAGGGCATAACAGATACTCAACTTATGGTGAGAGTATAATAGAAAATGTACAACCTGTAGTTGTAAACTTTGCCATGGGCTCGCTCGCTTTGGCGCATAACGGTAATTTAGTGAATGCATCTTTTCTCAGAAGCGAACTGGAGGCTTATGGTTCTATCTTTCAATCTACAATTGATAGCGAAGTTATAGTCCACCTTATTGCTATTTCCAAAGAACGGACAATAATGGACAGACTGATAGAAGCCCTTAAAAAGTTAAAGGGGGCATACTCACTCCTGATACTTACTGAAAAAGAGATGATAGGGGTCAGAGATGCTTATGGTTTTCGTCCACTTTCTCTTGGAGAAATTGATGGTTCTTATGTTTTGTCATCTGAAACAAGCGCATTTGAGTTGATAGGAGCTCGGTTTATAAGAGACATAGCTCCAGGTGAAGTTGTCGTAATAAATGAGAACGGACTCACATCATATATGCCCTTTGATAAAACAAGTGAGGCATTCTGCATATTCGAGCATATCTACTTTGCCAGACCTGACAGTTACATTTTCGGTGAAAGTGTGAATATTATACGGAAAAAGATGGGAGTGGAGTTAGCAAAGGAATCAAGTGTTGATGCAGACATTGTAATTCCTGTCCCTGACTCCGGCACTCCTGCGGCCATGGGGTTTGCTGAAGGCAGCGGAATACCTTTCGACAATGGACTGATAAGGAGTCATTATGTAGGCAGGACATTTATAGTGCCAAAGCAATCAACAAGGAACTTTGGTGTGAGACTTAAATTAAATCCTGTTAAGGAAGTGTTGAAGGGGAAACGAGTTGTGGTTGTAGATGATTCTATAGTAAGGGGTACTACGAGTAAGAAGATAGTGACAATGATACGGGAGGCAGGGGCGAGTGAGGTACATATGCGCATAGCATCACCACCTGTAAAATATTCCTGTTTTTATGGTATAGATACCCCTACCAGGAGAGAGCTTATTGCATCGAGGATGAATGTTGAGGATATAGGTAAACAATTAACATCTGATACCTTGGCATATCTGAGTATTGAGGGAATGTTGAAAGCTGTAAGTAATCCACCTGAAAAATATTGTGTTGCATGTTTTAATGGAGAATATCCTATTCCCTTTAGCGATGATGAAATTAATCAGCTTGGTCTGTTTGATGTAAAGTAGTGTCAACCTGTGGTTAACCTTTTATTAATAGCATATCTTTGTTAAATCATATGAATAAAGAACGGCGGCGATTTTTACGAGCACCTCTTTCACTAACTATAAAGTATCACAATCCGGAAAGTATTGTGATTGAAGAGGCGTTTACAGGTATTATGGGGGGAGGCGGACTCTTTATCGAGACTTTTCATCCATTACCTGTGAACGATGTTATAACGATGGAATTGTTCCTGCCAGGTGACGTCGGGAAGACTGTTATAGAGGGAATGATCGTCTGGAACAGGAGAGAGTATGAAGGGGACATTTCTCCGGGCATGGGTGTAAAGTTTACGAATATTACGCTAAAAGACAAGAAAAAGATCAGTGATCTTGTTGCAAGGACACTTGGCGGCAAGGGCGAGGGAGGGTTGTAGGATTCATAAGCAAGAAACAAGAGATGAAACTTAAAAGCCTGTTTATTTGTCAAGCCTGTGGTTATAGCGCCCCTAAATGGATGGGGCGATGTCCTGATTGTAATGGATGGAACACACTGGCTGAAGAGACTGTCACTGCGTCACCTCATACCAGAATCAGTGATTCAGAAATAATACCCTTGATGCTCGATGAGATTGAATATGAAAAGGGTGAAAGGTTCCTGACCGGTATTGGGGAGTTTGACAGGGTGCTTGGTGGCGGGGTTGTCCCGGGTTCCGTAGTTTTAATAGGTGGAGACCCTGGTATCGGAAAATCCACGCTTCTCCTGCAAGTGGCGGAAAGGATAACAAGCGGTTCGAGAAATGTGCTTTATATATCCGGTGAAGAATCTCCATCCCAGATTAAGATACGATCCGGGAGGTTAAATGTTTCGGCAAAACCTATCTATATCCTGTCAGAGACATCCATTGATGATATTCTTGAGCACTTGCAAAAGACAATGTACGGCGCCCTGATCGTGGATTCCATCCAGACCATGTTCACATCGGGCATTTCTTCTGCCCCGGGAAGTGTCAGCCAGGTGCGTGAAACAGCCTCTATCCTGATGAAGTATGCGAAAAAAAACAGTATACCTGTTTTTATAGTCGGACATGTTACAAAAGATGGGACAATTGCAGGGCCAAGAGTTTTAGAGCACATTGTTGATACAGTTTTATATTTTGAGGGTGACAGAGGTCATCCTTACAGGATATTGAGATCAGTAAAAAATCGTTTTGGTTCAACACATGAAATAGGTGTCTTTGAGATGAGGGAAGGTGGGCTTGAGGAGGTGGTAAACCCATCAAGTCTCTTTCTGTCTGAAAGGACAGCCGGTTCAGCCGGTTCAGTAGTGGTGACAAGCCTTGAGGGCAGCAGGCCAATTCTTACTGAGATCCAGGCGCTGGTAAGTTCATCTCCATTTGGCATACCAAAGAGAGGGGCAATCGGGGTGGATTACAACAGGCTCTTGCTCCTCGTTGGAGTCCTTGATAAGAGGGTAGGGATACATATACAAGGGCAGGATATCTTTGTCAATGTTGTGGGAGGTCTTGAGTTAAGCGAACCGGCTATTGACCTGAGCATTATTGCTGCCTTAACATCAAGTTTCAGGGAAATACCCATTGATTCGTCTACAGTGGTTTTTGGTGAAGTAGGATTGGCCGGAGAGGTGCGCGGTGTAACCTCGGCGGAAGTCAGGGTTAAGGAGGCAGCCAAGTTAGGGTTTAAACGCTGCATCATCCCTGAACGCAATGCTAACCAGATTTCAGTAAATACAGTAGAAGTGATCGGGGTGTCAACTGTGAAGAATGCTATTGATATAATGTTTCACTGATGAAAAATGCTTCCTGCCTTATCATCTTACTTACCGTATTTTTTCTTCAGTCATGTTCCGGATTGAGGTCAGCCGTTGATCTTTCAGTAACCTCTGATAGAAGAGCTCTTGAATTTTTACAAAACAGGACGGATAGCATAAACAATTTAAAGGCAAGCCTGAGTATAAAACCGGCAGATATTATTATTCCTGCAATTGATGCATATCTGGATTATGAGAAAAACCACACATTCAGGCTTGTCGGACTCTCTCCAAACGGATTTACAATATTTGAAGTCAAAATAGATGAGAATCAAAACAATGTCATTCCTGCGGAAGCAGGAATCCAGACGCCATCCATCCAGGAACATATAAGTATCAATGGGCTCGATTCCCTCTTGCATGGGAATGACATGTTATCTCCGGAAATATTCAGGGAAGTCATGGATTTTTATGGATATGACACTTCTCAGGACGTTACATATTTTATTGAGGAGATGAAACATTATTATGTGATAAACCAGTTAAGGAGTGCAAATGGCATTTCTTATCCTATGAGACGGTGGTGGATTGACAGACGGGATATGATAATAGTAAGAAAAGAATTATTCTCGGACCTTCCGGATAAACAGGGTGTTAAAATATTTGAGGCCGTATATAGAAACTTTAAAGATGCGGATGGTATACGGACATCTTTTGAGGTTATTATTAATGACAGTAATGGAGATAAGATAGGGAAAATAAGGTTTAATAAGATAGAGTATAATACAGTCAGCAGGCAGTAATTTAAAATACGAGAGTCAGGAATAAAGAGCAATGAGAAGGATTAGGGCAGGGAATGTATTATGAAGATACTCGGCATAGACACATCTACAATGATGGGGAGTGTAGGACTTATTGACGATGACATGCCTCTTGGGCAGTTTAGCCTTAACATAGAGACTACTCATTCTGAGAGGCTGATGGAAGCCGTTGTTACGCTGATAGAAGGTGTTAGAGTGAATTTGGATGCAATTGATGGTTATGCGATATCAATCGGGCCTGGTTCTTTTACAGGGCTCAGGATAGGGCTTGGCGCTGTAAAGGGGCTCAGTATGGCTACTGGAAAGTCTATGGTCCCCGTATCAACTCTGGAGGCACTTGCCGTCAATATCCCATTTTGCCGGTATCTAATCTGCCCTATTCTGGATGCAAGGAAAAAAGAGGTTTATACTGCCCTCTTTAAATATTCTGATGATGGTAGTATTATCAGGTTGACAGATGATATGGTGGTATCTCCGGAAATCCTCATGGACCGGATTAATGAACCTGTGGTGTTTATGGGGGATGGAGTGTATGTCTGCCGGGACATGATAATGAGACATTTAAGTGAGTACGCACATTTTGCCCCGGTTAATACTGTATTACCTTCCGGTATTTCCGTCGCAAGGATGGGGCTGCAGAATCTGAAGAAGGGTATAGTAGGTTCAGCCAATATGGTGCCGGTTTATATCAGAAAGTCAGAAGCAGAGGTTAAGTTAGAAGCAAAAAACAACAGGTGATGGTATTGATAAAAGAAGAAAACATCATCATAGAAGATATTAAGGAAGATGATCTCCCGGATGTTGTAGAGATAGAAAAAGAGGCGTTTTCTGATCCATGGACTATTGATATGTTTTATTCTGAATTATTCAATCCAATTTCTCTTTTTTGGGGGGTAAAGGATATATCCGGAAGATTAATTGGATACATCAGTTTCTGGCGTGTAGTCGATGAGGCACATGTGCTGAATCTGGCTGTGCATCAGTCTTTCAGGAGAAAAGGTATAGGTTCAAAAATCTTACTGACATCTATAGACTACTGCAAAAGGGAAGGGATAAAGACTGTCTTATTAGAAGTAAGACGCTCAAACAAGGCCGCTCAGGAGTTGTATGAAAAATATGGTTTTAATGTTATCGTGGTCAGACCGCGGTACTACAAGAATCCTGTAGAAGATGCATTAGTAATGGCCCTTGAACTATAAGTGTGTCTATTTAGGATTTAGATATTAGATATTAGAATTTAATTACGGGGGGGTATTTATGAAAGAAAAGCATATTGCGTTAGTAGAAAGGCTGCGCCGTGAAAATGATGAGTATCTGATCTGGGAAGAGAAGCATGATAAACTTGAACGGGAGATACGTAGCCTTAACAGGAAGCATGTCCTTACACCGGAAGATGAGGTTTTAAGGAAAAATCTTCAGAAGGAGAAACTTCTTGCTAAGGATATGGTGATAAAAATATTAAGGGAAGCAGAAAATAAGGTTAAGGCTAAGAAGTAAGAAGAAAGAATGCATGAACGACGATAATTCAAATGAGACGATATCAGAAAAAAAGATGTCTCTGACAGAACACCTGGCAGAACTTAGGACCTGCCTGATGGTCTCTGTTATTGCAATAGGGATAGGATTCATCATTGCCTTTTATTTCTCTGAAGATCTGCTCAAAATTCTTACAGATCTTATAATTACTGAGCAAAAGCACGTTTTTGTATTCTTATCTCCTGCCGAGGCACTATGGAGTAATTTCAAGGTAGCCCTCTTTGCCGGTATTTTTATTGCTCTGCCTGTAATTTTGTATCAGGTATGGCGGTTTATATCTCCGGGGTTTCATGACAATGAGCGGAGATATGGCCTCCCGTTTCTTCTTATTAGCATTATATCATTCGTGTTAGGTATTCTTTTCTGTTATTTTGTTGTTATGAGATATGCTCTTGATTTCCTGTTTACATATAAAACAGCGAACCTGACTCCTATGATATCTATAGGGTTATACCTGGATTTCGTTATGAAATTTATGCTTGCATTTGGCCTTATTTTTGAGCTTCCTATAGTCATTGTTTTCCTGACAAAGTTAGGTATTTTGACTACTGAGTTCTTAACGAGGAACCGTAAGTACGCTATTCTTGTGAACTTTATTGTGGCAGCTATACTGACTCCGACCCCTGATTTATTTAATCAGTTACTTATGGCGGTTCCGCTAATAGCCTTATATGAACTTGGTATTATTGGGGCTAAGATCTTTTGCAAAGATGTTAAAGGAAAGAAAGCGCTAAGTGGGAATCATCTGCTTCTTTAAAGAAAGCTGAGTATGTTCTATTGCAATTGATATGTACCTTGAGAATATGGATAGCAATCTGAGATCATGTTCGGTAAATACCCTTTCCGGACCATGAAGGTAACTTAAATTCAGAACACCTATAACCTTTCCTTTTAATTTTACAGGGAGGCATATGGCTGAATTTATATCTTCAGGTTTTTCTCTGAAATTTATGAATCTGCCGTCATTGACTTTCCCTGACAGGATTTGAGGAGTCCTGTGTTCACAGACCCATCCGGCTACTCCCTCATCAACCTTCTGCGGACGGGACCTTAGCAGCTCCATGTCAATACCTATAGAACTTGCCACTACAAATGTTCCCATTCTTTCATTGATCAGCATAATAGACGCCCTGTCTGCTTTTACCAAATTGTAGGCAAGGCGTAAAATCTTATCGAGTTTTTTCTGCAAAGTCAAAGACGATACGGTAATACGGCCTACCCTGTACAGAAGAGTTACTTCCTTTAATCTCTCCTGAAGAGAGGCTGCCCTCATCTTCTCTTCAATATTTTTGAGTTGTTCCTCTGTAAGATGAGTATTAAGTTTCTTTAACTCTCTTTGCTTGTTTATTATATATGCGGAAAATAAAGTGGTAAGTATTATCAGGAAAAAAAGTGTTAAATACTTTTGTTCAAGCAGCGACAATACGATGACAGCAATGGTCAGGAAAGAAAGGACTATGATTTCGAGACTTAATAATTCCCATCTCTTTTTTTCTATGACCTTAAGATCCTTCAGGTAATCATTCACGTATTCAAAGTATCATATAATTAGCTACTTGACAAGGGAAGGTTAATTACTTAGTATTTCTAAGTTTAGGATGAGGTTTTAATATTTATATAAAGGGGTGAACTTGTGAAAATAAAGAAACGAATACCCAAAAAGAAAGAAGCAGCTAATGAGACTGAAGATTTGCAGGTTATACTGCAGAATATCCAGTCTAAGTCTACGGGTGCTTTTGATAAATACCGTGTTCCTTTAATAGTAATTATTGTTCTAATAGGTATTCTGATTATAGGGGCAGGGTCATACAGACTTCTATCGTCTCACTGGAACAAGGCGGCGTCAGTATTAGAATACAAGGCATACAATTATTTCCTGGAAGGCAATTACTCTAAGGCGCTGTCTTCTTTTCAGGAAATAGCTGATAATTATTCAGGGAGTAAGAGTGCACCTGTTGCACTCTATTATATAGGTAATAGTTTCTCAGGATTAGGGCAATATGATGATGCTGTCAGGACTTATAATGAATTTATAAATAAATATTCAGACCATCAGACTATACTCCCTCTCGTATATCTTAATCTGGGGTCTGTATACATGAATAAAAAGGATTACAATAGTGCGGTTTCAGCATTTAAGAATGTACTGTCATTAAAAGATTCATTAGTCTCTGACAGGGCAGTATATGAGATGGCTAAGGCTTATGAGGCTTCAGGTGACTCAGTTAACGCAATAGAGCGATACGAATATTTAACAAAGACATATCCGGCATCATCGTGGAGTCAGGAGGCAAAATCCCGTTTAAGCAAGGTTAAGGGAGACTCTCCGATATTGCCTGTGGGGCAGGTTCAGGATGGTGGTAAGCAGGTTAAAGGAGGCAAGTAAATGGCAAGGGTGCTGATAACAGGTGGTGCAGGTTTTATAGGGTCTTATCTATGTGACAGGTTCCTTGCTGAGGGGGATGATGTTACGTGCATGGATAACCTGATAACAGGTTCAGTAGACAATATAAGTCATCTTCAGGACAGCAGGTTTTCATTTATAAATTATGATGTAACCAACTATATTTATATAAAGGGACAAGTTGACTATATACTCCACTTTGCGAGTCCGGCGAGTCCTCTTGACTACATGGAGTATCCGATTCAGACGCTGAAGGTTGGTTCCCTTGGCACTCATAAGGTTCTCGGTCTCGCCAGGGAAAAAGGGGCAAGGTTCCTCCTCGCCTCCACGTCTGAGACATATGGTGATCCGCTTGTACATCCTCAGAATGAGGATTACTGGGGTAACGTAAATCCTGTAGGACCACGCGGAGTCTATGATGAAGCCAAGAGGTTTGCCGAGGCTATGACAATGGCATACCATAGATACCACAAAGTAGATACAAGGATAGTCCGGATTTTTAATACCTATGGTCCACGGATGAGGATAAAGGATGGCAGGGCAATACCTAACTTCATTGCACAGGCATTGAGTGATGAAGATGTCACAGTATTTGGAGACGGGATGCAGACACGGAGTTTCTGCTATATAGAAGATATGGTAGAAGGTATATACAGGCTTTTAAAGTCAGATTACAATATGCCTGTTAATATTGGCAACCCTCATGAGATGACAGTGATCGGTCTTGCAAGAGAGATAATTTCACTTACCGGCAGCAGAAGTGAAATTGTAAACAATCCTCTTCCTGAAGATGACCCCAAGGTCAGACAACCCGATATTACAAGGGCAAATAATATCTTAAGGTGGAAACCGCAGGTTAGTTTAACCGACGGACTGAAAAGGACCATAGAATATTTTAAGACAAAGATAGGGGTCGCAAAATCAAATCTGTAACGACTTACCTCGTTATCTTACTGATTATTCTGTTCTTATTTTCTTTATCCTCAGCCGGTTCATTCTTTCCGGGAGAACGCCTCGAATTTGATGTATCGTGGTATGGTGTCAACGGCGGCACTTTAGTATTGGAAGTGACAAATGCTGTTGACGACAATAATTCAGTTTTTAAAATAAGTTCTACTGTTAAATCAAACTCCTTTATTTCAATGTTTTATCCTGTTAATGAGGTCATCGAGTCATATGTTGACATAAATAGTTTACAACCTTATCACTACCGCTCAAGACTGCAGGAAGGTTCATACAGAAGTGATAAGGAGATCATCTTTGACAGAGAAATGAACATTGCAACATACATTAACCATAAGGCCGGCGGCAAGCATCGCGTTATGGAAATAAAGGAAGGGACTCACGACCCGCTTTCTGTAGTCTACTTTTTCCGCACCATTCCTCTTCAGGCTGGTCAGTCAGCAGATATAGAAGTTCACGATGGCAATAAAAGCTGGACTCTCGTTGTTCAGGGGGTAAAAAAGGAAAAGGTGCGGACGCCGGCCGGTACATTCAATACTATAAAAGTAAAGGCGTTGATTAAATATGAGGGGCTGTTTGTTAATAAGGGAGATGTCTTCATATGGTTTACGGATGATGAGGCAAGAATGCCGGTAAAAATTGAGAGCAGGATAAAGATCGGGAATATTACAGCACTCTTGATCGGGAAGCAGATTAAAGGTAATTAGAAACAAGGCAGAAAATGCATTGGTTTATAGAAAATATTGCCGTACATGCTGTCAAATGCATGACGATATGAGGCAGATATTGACATGGTCTGTGAGCTAATATTATAGGAGTGAAAACAATAGTCTAATAAATTCAAGTAGATATGTTTTTAACTATGCCTGAAAAATGACGTCTTCCTTATGGCACAGTTAGTGCATAATTCGTAAACTATCATGGAAAAGAAAGTAAATCAGGAACTCTATAAGAAACTGAAGAAGGTTAACAGTGTATTAAGGGTTGAGAAGAATAAACTTCTGGAAGAGAGGACTGCACTTAAGAAGTGGGGCAATGATCTGAGCCGCCTTAATGAACTCAGTAAGGCCATTGTGGGGACACTGGATACTGACAAGATAGTCATCACTGCTTTTACTAAGATGCAGGAGATCGTACCGCACGATGTGTCTAGTGTTGTTTTGTTCAAACAGAAGAAATTGTGGGTTCTTTCACCTATGAAATTATATGTTGATGATACTGAAGATATAAAGAAATTTGCACTTAATACAATCAAGAAGGTTGCTGATGCTGAAGATGAGAATAATTATAAGATAGAGGTTAAGTGCCTGAACGATGTGGAAGCTGAAACTTCAGTCTTCAATTCCCGGATCTCTAACCGGTTGATCTTTCCAATGGAGATTGGGGACATGAGGATAGGGGCACTGCATCTGATTCGAAAACCCGATGAACCATTCTCCGAACATGAGCAGAAACTTGCAGCGATGATAGTGAGTACTCTGACACTGGCCCTGAGAAATTCTGAGATTCACCGTGAGGTACAGGAGCTTGCAACAATTGACAGCCTTACAGGGCTTTTCAATAACCGGTATTTTCATGAGATTCTTACAAGAGAATTTAAAAGCACAATGAGGTATCAGAACCCGGTATCACTTATAATGATTGACTTGGACAATTTCAAGCAAATTAATGATCAGTATGGGCATCAGGCTGGTGATACAGTATTGCGGGAAATTTCAAACAGACTCACAAGGAGCCTCAGAGAGATTGATGTGCCGGCTCGCTATGGCGGAGATGAGATTGCAATTATACTTCCTGAGACACTTATAGAACCGGCATTTTTTGTAGCAAAAAGGATTAAAACGCTTATTGAAGCTCAGCCGGTAAAGTTTAAAGAAAATAATATTAATGTAACGGCAAGCCTCGGAATAGCAAGTTGCCCTGATCCCAAGATGAGATCAGTTGAGGATATGATCGCAGTCGCGGATAAGGCCCTGTATGATGCAAAGAAATATGGCAGAAACAGGATAGAGGTGAATAAAGATATCTTTATTCAGGACAACGCTTATTTGGGGCCGCTTGTATTCTAAAATTTAAAAAGCATGCAGTGAAGTTGTGAACTACACTATTGAATTATTATGCTGCCAATAGACCGAAGAGAGAATGTCAGGGTAAAGGACAGAATTCAGGTTGCATACCGCTTTGTCGGGACAGAAGATATTGTAGAACACGACAGACCTGAAAGATTTTTTCCTTTTATATGGAATAAATATCCTCAATCATTCCCAATTGAAGAAGTTGAAGAATCCAACACCAAAGTACTCCATCATATTATTGAACTCCACTGGAAGATGGACATTCTGATAGAGACCGTTGCTCCGGAGAAAAGGTTGCTTGTTGAAGTGCCAAAAGAAAGGGATGTATGCATCAGTGCCTCCGGTATCAGAATTAACCTTGACAGATCTTCTTTACCAGGTCAGAGGATTGCGTTATGCATTGTGCTCCCTTTTATTCCACCTGCGAATATCTATGTCATAGGTGAGGTTATAGAAGATAAGAATTATAAAACAGCGATAAACTTCCTTGACATCAGAGAAGATGACCGCGAGAAGCTCATAAGATACATATTTAAAAGACAACGGGACCTCCTGAGGGACAGGGCGTTGGAAAAGGGTGTTGAATTACACACTGTCAGTGAAGAAAATGAGTGAGTATGTAAAGAAGGTAATCTCCACCCAAAAGGCGCCTGCCGCGATAGGACCTTATTCTCAGGCTATAGGGTTTGGTAATCTCCTTTTCATCTCAGGTCAGATACCGGTTAATCCGGAAACAGGTGAGACGATAAAGGGTGATATAGAAGATCAGACAGTACAGATAATGACTAATCTGAATGCTATTCTTGAATCTGCAGAAATGGGATTGCAGGATGTAGTTAAAACGACCATCTTCCTCAGAAAACTTGAAGACTATGACAGGGTTAACAATGTTTACAAGAGTTATTTTAAAAGCAATCCGCCGGCGAGATCTACTGTCGAGGTTTCAAGACTTCCCAAAGATGCTGATATTGAGATAGAAGCCATAGCCTGCCGTTAAATAGGGACAGCGACTATTTAACTACACTGCCTTTTGCACACGATTAGAACGTAAGCAGCGGGTGCATACCATGATATATTTTGCAGCGGTGTTTATTATTACCCGTACCCTCTGAAGATTAGGACGGAATACCCTCTTTGTCCTATTGTTTGCATGACTTACGTTATTACCGGAACGTCTGATTTTACCACATATTGTACATTCTCTTGCCACGTTTACCCCCTCCTGACGATTATATACTTGTATAAAAAACCTTGTAATATTATCATAAGAAACAATAAGAGTGCAAGTTTTAAATTTGATTATCGTCATTCCATGGACCTCCAAAAAGATATACAATATGTGAAAGGAGTAGGCCCGGCGAGGGCAAGACTCCTCAATAGATTAGGAATATTTACGGTAGAAGACCTTCTTTACTATATCCCCTTCAGGTATGAGGACAGGAGTAACCTTAAACCTATAAAAGAGATATATAAGTCCGGTGGTGTTGGATTCCTGACGGTTCAGGGTGAAATAGTATCTACGAGGGTTGTAATTACGCCAAGGCAGAGAAGAAAGATATTCGAGGTTACGGTGGGAGATGGTTCAGGTTACATTACAGCAAAGTGGTTTAATCAGCCGTTTCTAAAAGATGTCCTGATGAAGGGGAGTACAGTAGTATTAAGCGGTCATGTGAAGCCTGATTATAGCGGGTATGGTGTCTTTATGGAGGGGCCTGAATTTGAGATTATCGGATCTGGAGATAATGATCTCATTCATACAGGAAGGATTGTCCCTGTATATCATATAACAAACGGGCTTTCGCAGAAGGTTATAAGGAGTATAGTGAAGGGAGTTCTCGATAGCAGCAGCATACCTGAAATCATCTCAGGTGATATTCTGGACAAGTATAACCTGCCTGCACTTAGCGACTCAATTAACGGTATCCATTTCCCGGCTGAGGGTACAGGTGTTGATACACTGAATAACGGTGAGACTGCAGCTCACAGGAGATTGGCATTTGAGGAGTTTTTTCTGCTTGAAATAGGGTTGGCTATGAAGAAGACTTCTGTAACTAAAGAGGCCGGTATTGCATTTAATATTAATGGCAATATGTCAGGTAAGCTTTCATCACTCTTACCATATAAGTTGACATCAGCCCAGCAGAGGGTGATTAATGAAATAAAGGGAGATATGGCAGTCCCTTATCCCATGAACAGACTGCTGCAGGGAGATGTCGGATGCGGGAAGACAGTGGTTGCTCTGACTGCCATGCTGACTGCTATTGAAAACGGATACCAGTCTGTCCTGATGGCGCCGACCGAGATATTAGCTGAACAGCACTATCGTAATATTAAGACCTATCTTGACGAGTTTAATATACCCTCGGCCGTTCTGACAAGCGGTGTGAAG
>MHEI01000065.1:35926-36983 GCA_001805165.1 Nitrospirae bacterium RBG_16_43_11
AACATAAATTTGGTGTACTTCAGAGGGCTGTACTCAAAGAAAAGGGTTATAATCCGGATGTCCTGATAATGACAGCAACGCCGATACCCCGGACACTTGCACTTACCGTTTACGGTGATCTTAATCTATCTGTTATAGATGAGCTTCCACCGGGTCGTCTGCCTGTTCAAACAAGATGGCTGTATGGCGACAGGAGGAAGGATGCATTCTATATCATGCAGGAGGAATTGAAGAAGGGGCGGCAGGCGTATGTTGTTTACCCTCTTGTTGAAGAGTCAGAAAAGGTGGATCTTAAAGGGGCCGTTGAAATGGCAGAAAAACTCAGGAAGGCATTTAAGGGATATAATTTAGGGCTCCTGCATGGGAGAATGAAGCCTGCTGAGAAAGAAGTTATTATGGAAGGTTTTAAAAAGAATGATATTCATATTCTTGTATCAACTACTGTCATAGAGGTAGGTATAGATGTGCCTAATGCAACAGTGATGGTTATTGAGCATGCCGAGAGATTCGGTCTTTCTCAACTGCATCAGCTCAGGGGAAGGGTCGGAAGGGGAGGTGATAAATCTTATTGTCTACTTCTGACTGAGGGTTATATTTCTGAAGATGGAAGGCTGCGGCTCACAGTGATGGGTAGGACGAACAATGGGTTTGAGATAGCAGAAGAGGATTTATCAATACGCGGGCCAGGTGAATTCTTTGGCACAAGACAGTCAGGACTGCCGGAGCTGAAGGTTGCAAATATCCTGAGGGATGCAAAGGTGCTGGAGATAGCACGCAGGGAGGCATTCGAACTCGTGATTAAAGACCCATTGCTTACACTGCCAGATCATAAGCTGCTTCGTAATGCATTTGAGCGGAGATGGAAGGATAGATTGAAGCTGGCAACGGTAAGTTGAGTATGGTAGTATGCAGCGTATGGATATACTAAGCAAGATACAGCATGATCTTTCTGAAGGGCTTTCTGTATTGAGAAAAGAGGGCACATCCCTCTTCCTGAAGACTATGACAGAGGTGGACATGGTCAAGTACAGGCTCGATTTATTCAAGACCCATGGTC
>MHEI01000065.1:37061-37188 GCA_001805165.1 Nitrospirae bacterium RBG_16_43_11
ATGATATTAAAAGTCTGATAGAGATGATTGACAGTGTAAGGATTGAAGAAGACCATTATAAGAAGGAAATGGACAGCTTGAGGGAGTTAAAAAAGAGACAGGAAGAATAGGGGAAGGTCTTAGATAT
>MHEI01000066.1:0-5092 GCA_001805165.1 Nitrospirae bacterium RBG_16_43_11
GCTAAGGGCTTTAACAGGGGGTTTAACACCTTGTTGTAACCCATGATATCCGGGTCAGAAAACAGATTATAGAGGAATGGTTCAACAGCCTCCAGGGAATCAGGACCACCCATGTTTATCAAAAGGACTGCTGTAGTGGGTACGCGGCCTGTCATATCGTCCGTGAAAACTTCATCTCTCTGCCAGGGGCATTAAGATATACATCGAATATCATCGCGATATTTCTTACAAGGATGCGGCCTGAATCTGCTATTTCTATCCTGTCAGGATTAAGCTTCAGAAGTCCGTCATCCTGAAATGCCTCAAGACGATTTAACTCATCACAGAAATATTCATCAAAAACAATACCGTATTGTAACTCAACATCATGCTTGACAAGCTCGAAGTCGCACATCAACCGGGTAATAATATATCTCCTCAATATATCATCGTTACTTAACTCATATCCCCTGTGTGTTGCCATTATTCCGGCATTGACGGCAGAGTAATAATCACTAAGTGCCTTGCGGTTCTGTGCATAGCAATTACCAACCATACTTATCGAGGTCATGCCAAAACCGTACAGGTCACACCCGGCCTTTGTTGTGTAACCCTGGAAATTTCTGTAGAGGGTCTTCTCTCTCTGTGCTACACACAATTCGTCATCTGACTTCGCGAAATGATCCATGCCTATATAGACATATCCTGCCGCTGTGAATTTCTCAATTACCATCTTAAGTATCTCAAGTTTTTCCCTACCCCTGGGAAGGTTCTCCTCGTGTATCTTCTTCTGATGTCTCTTCATCCAGGGAACATGGGCATAATTAAATACAGCTATCCTTTCCGGATTGATGCCGATGATTTTATCTACTGTCTCAGTAAATGATTCAGCAGTCTGGAATGGAAGCCCATAAATCAAGTCTACATTTATACTCTCAAATCCAAGCTCTCTGCACCAATTAACAAGTCTTCCTGATGTCTCCTCGCTTTGTATCCTGTTCACCGCCTCCTGAACCCTGGGGTTGAAATCCTGAATACCCATGCTGATACGGTTGAAACCAAGTCCTTTCAATGTCTTCACATGCTCAAAGGTAGTCTCTCTTGGGTCAAGTTCAACCCCTGCCTCAGCATTATTGTCTATTGTAAAGTTATCAGTTATATATCCATATAACTCCTCCATCTCTGAAGGGCTCAGGAAGTCAGGACTACCGCCGCCCCAGTGCAACTGGACCACTTTTCTCTCCCTGTTTACAAGTCGGGATATATTTTCCATTTCTCTTTTAAGATACGAGATGTATTCACCGGCATGTCCCTTTTTCTTCGTAATGATGGAATTACAGCCGCAATAGAAGCAGAGGGAATAACAGAATGGGATGTGAAAATATAATGATAGAGGTGAGGAGTCATTCCCCCTGTTCGTCTCAACTATCTTGTCCCTGAACCTCTCCGGCCCGAACTCCTCATTCCATACAGGGGCAGTTGGATAGCTTGTATAACGGGGGCCGGCCTTGTCGTATTTTAGTAATATATCAAGGTCTATTGTTAAACTTTTTATGTTCATACTATGACTTCTGACTTATGACTGTCTACTGCTCTCCTCATGCACTATATCAACCAGCGCCTTCGCATGTTCAACCGGGATATCGGGTAGTATACCGTGTCCAAGGTTAAACACATGACCGCTTCTTTTACCATACTTATCAATTATGTCCTTTGCATGCCTTCTTATCACAGAAGGTTCTCCATACAGAACACATGGGTCTAAATTACCCTGAAGGGCAACCCTGTTGCCACTCCTGCGAACGGCATCCACCATGTCTATCCTCCAGTCAAGTCCAATAACATCAGCGCCCGAATCAACCATTTGCTCAAGGATACCGCTCACGCCATTTGCAAATAGAATAACAGGACACCCCTTTTTATCAATCCCTTTTATTACCTTTTCCACATATGGAAGTGCAAATTCCCTGTAGTCATCAGGTGACAGCCATCCGGCCCATGTATCAAACAACTGTACGGCATGAACTCCTGCCTTGATTTGCATATTAAGGTAGTGGATGACGGTGGTAGTTATTTTCTCAAGCAATCTGTGTAATAGCGCCGCATCAGTATACATTATGCGCTTAATCCACGTAAAATTCCTTGAGGTCTCTCCCTCGATCATATAAGTTGCTAATGTAAAAGGTGCTCCGGAAAAACCTATCAATGGTACTCTTCCATCAAGTTCCTGAAGGATGAGTCTGATAGCTTGAGGGATAAACGGCATCATCTCCTCTGATTTAACACTGTCCGGCGTTAAAAGTGCATTTAATTCAAATTCTGACCTCACAGGATTCGATAGGATAGGCCCCTTCTTTTCAGTAAACCTGACTCCAATACCCATTGCCTCTACAGGTATAAGAATGTCTGAAAAAAGTATCGCTGCATCAACACCGAGTATATCAACAGGTAATAAGGTAACCTCTGCTGCAAGGTCAGGGGTCTTACACATTGTGAGAAAATCCACCTTCTTTCTTATGTCACGGTATTCCTTCATATACCGGCCCGCCTGCCTCATAATCCAAACGGGTGTGCAATCAACAGGCTCTCTTCGACATGCCTTTAGGAAATTATCATTCTTCAACATCAAGCAACCTCCATCCTCGATCAAGTTTGCGGTAAATAGGGACAGCGACTATTTACCATCCTAATTACTCTATGCCATTTAACAATAACTTGTCAACAGAACTATGGATGGCATTGTTCTTGCGTAGTTATTACGTAATAACTTATCATTTCAGTTCTTTTAAAAGGGGTAGAAAACACTACTTTGTTCTGATAAGATTGTATATTTTATGAGCAGCATGAACAATGGAAAACAATAATTTCATCAAAGAATTCACGTCCGGCTGGACAGGGACCCTTGCAAGACTTGCAGGTCTCACATTGCTTTATAGTAAAGAAGACCGATACAGGGCCGGACAAACAAATGAATTCCGGTTGTGCAGACTACTTCAGGAAAAGATAACAGGAAAGGCATTCTGTGAGCAGGATTGCACTACCCCCCTTATTCTATCTCAGAAAAAGAGTGAGCCTGTATATTTTAAGTGTTATGCCCACCTGAATAATGTTGCAATCCCCATTTACCATGATTACGGAAATGGAAATAGTCACTTCATCCTCGGTGGGAGGGTCTTCAACTCTTATGATGACTTAGTTGAATACAGGAATGTAGCCGATAAGCTGGGGATTGATGCCGACCGCATTTCTGATGTTATCCGTGGAGTTTCTGTCAAAAATACAGAAGAATTCAAAACCTCTATAGAAGCGCTTCAATCTGTAATAGACCACCTGCTCCGGAGTAATAAACGTGAGAAGCTCATGGAACATGACATTGCACGTATCAATACTATTATACGGATTGCCACATCTCCTGATATTCTCGCTGATGAAAAGGCATTTTATGACACCGTACTTAATGCGATCGGAGTTTTATTCAACGCAAAGACCGCAATGCTTCTGCTGAGGGAAAATGGCAGCGATATCTTTAATACAGAAGCTGTCTTTGGATATGCAAAGGAATCTATCGCAGGATTCCGGGTAAATGAAGCCAACAATCTGATTAATGAGGCTTTAATCAGGAAAGATATCGTAGCATCTTCGGATGTTTTTGAGATACTAAAGGCAGGATTCCCAAATGTCTTTACTTCTCTTAAGATATATCCAATCAGCATAGGCAATAGAGTTGATGGTCTGATTATAATATTAAACTCCCAGATCCCGGCAGATGATGAAGAATTGCTCAAAATCTTCTGTCAGTGCATATCAATTGTCATGGGCAACCATATGCTCATATCAGCCCGTGAAAATATTGAGAATAGAGTTCTTGCATCATTACATGCACTCAATGCCATTGCATCCTGCATAGATTCAGGTGATCTTTTTATTAACATTGTAGAGAAATCCGCAGAGGTAGTCGGGGCCGAACAGGGGTCATTAATGCTCCTCGATGAAGATACCCTTGAGATTGAGGTTAAGGCGACAAAAGGGCTTAATCTGGCAGTCCTCAGCCACATCAGGATCAAGCCTGGAGAAGGGATAGCAGGAAGCGTACTGGAAACAGGAGTTCCAATGGTAGTAAGCAACATAGAAGATGATACCAGGGTTTCCAGGTCTAACCGTGTCAGGTACCGGACGAAGTCATTTATAAGTCTGCCGCTTAAGATAAGGAATAAGAGTATCGGAGTACTAAACCTGGCGGACAAGAGAGACGGGACTGATTTCTCAGGCAATGATGTAAAACTCCTTGAGGCAATAGCACTCTATTCTGCTGTAGCAATTGAACGAAGTGTCTATTATCAAAGCTCTATTGACTTACGGAAGATATCCATTACTGACCCCCTTACAAGCCTTCTCAACAGGAGATATTTCGAAGAGAGGATTTCTGAGGAGATGGAGCGCTCCAAACGCCACAAACAACCATTTTCCCTGATTATCCTGGACATAGATGATTTTAAGGTACTGAATGATTCCTATGGACATTTATGCGGAGATGAGATATTAAAGACCACTACCAGTGTAATAAGGAGATGTGTTAGGGTAATTGACATTGCAGCAAGGTATGGTGGGGAGGAATTTGCTGTAATCCTCCCCACAACAGACAAAGATGATGCAGGTATTATCGCAGAGCGTATCAGGAGCGAGATTGCAGGAACAGTATGTCTTATAAAGGATGCCGGAAAAAAATTGAGCATAACTGTCAGCCTTGGAATTGCATCTTTTCCGGACGATGCCTCTACAATAACAGAATTGATCAATAATGCAGACAGGGCTCTTTACAGTGCGAAGAATCAGGGAAAGAACAGGGTGGTGAGCTTTGGGGATTTATAAGCATTCTGATGAGCTGCTTGCAATACTCAAGCATGGAATTGAAGAGCTTGGCACACTTGATACAGAAGAGAAGGTGCTCAGTAGTTCTCTCAAACTGTGCATGGCCATTTCAGAAACCACTTCAGGTCATGTGATAAAACATGCCGGAGAAAACATATGGGAAATTGACGGGTCACCCCACAATATCTATATCCCTTCTGAACTGATAACAAACTTGACTCAGGAGGGGACTTTCGGTATTAAC
>MHEI01000066.1:5272-5414 GCA_001805165.1 Nitrospirae bacterium RBG_16_43_11
CTGCGTGAGGTTAAAGAAATGAAGACCCACTATGAGGATATCCTTATAAAAAAGGAGACCGCAGAAAGGCTTGCATCACTCGGCTATGTTGCAGCCGGACTTGCCCATGAAATAAAGAACCCGCTCGTCTCTATAAAGACAC
>MHEI01000066.1:5773-10311 GCA_001805165.1 Nitrospirae bacterium RBG_16_43_11
GCCTGACTACTGGAAATCATGGTTTGGAAGTTGAAAGCATTATTATAAAAATAACAGACACTGGTACTGGTATTGAAAGCGAAAATCTGATACATATATTTGAACCATTCTTTACCACTAAAGATAAAGGCACCGGTCTCGGCCTTTCCATATGCAAGAGGATTGTATCGAGACACGGGGGGAATATTTTTGTAGACAGCGTACATAAACAAGGAACGACCGTTACAGTAGAACTTCCGGTTAAAAATACGATTTAGGAGTCATTCATCATGGAACTGCTATTACTCATAACATCATCTGCTGAGATAATCAATAAATTCCAGTCAGGTCTTTCAGATGAATATATAATACTGACTGCAGACAATCTAAAAAAAGGCGCCGAACTGCTCCAGTCAGAGCAGATTGCAGTTATGGCAGTAGATATGACCATATCCGGTAAAACTGCGGCATGGTTCGAACAACATAAGGCTTCGTCTGATACCCTGCTGATAGGTATCATCCCATTCGATGTACACGACGAGGATATGGATAGATATAATGCCATATTTGATGATATCATCTATACGCCATTATCACTGCCGCGACTTAAGTCCGCGCTGAAAAAGATAAAAGAAAGACATCATTTATCGGATCAAATCAGTAAGTTAAATCTCTCATCATTTGAATCAAGGGGTAATTATCCGGTGACGGATGATAATCATCAGACATCATTGAAACACCTTGAGAAGGCAATAGAATTATCCAGGACCTTTACAGTCAATAATTTTGACCTTGACGGAATGCTGAATATGTTTCTCGATACACTTACAGAAATAACAGGTGTAGGCCGTGCATCACTTCTTCTCTTAAATCAGGAAGAAGGCATATACAGGATCAAGGTGTCAAAGGGACTTTTTGCGGAATTTACTTCAAAACTCTATCTCTCTTCTGACAGCGCCATAGTTTTATGGCTTTCAGCAAGCGGCAGGATATTGAAGAGAAACATTGCAGATTCCGGAAGTATGGAGCAACAGAATATCCCTTACAGTGCATTGCGGGAGATGAAGATGCTGCACTCTGCAGTTACTATTCCGGTAGTGAGTGATGGCAGATTGCTTGGAATATTAAATCTTGACAACAAAATAACCGGCATACCATTTAATAATTCAGAACTTGAACGGATATTTATCCTCGCCACGTATCTTGGAAAGTCTATACGCGATATATATAGCTACCAAAGTATCTGCTCACAAAAAGAGTATATTCAGAAGACACTTGAACAGATGGAATCTGAAAAAAGAGAATTGGATAAAGAAAAGAAAACTGATGACGACGCCAGAATATTTAATGAAGTTGTGGGGAGAATGTCGCATGAGCTGAGGAATCCTCTTGTCTCTATCAGGACTTTTACACAACTGATGAAAGAGCGGTATAATGACCCGGAATTTCAGGATTTTTTCTATACAACTGTCACAGGGGAAGTAGAAAAGTTAAATGCCCTGATTGAAAAATTGATTGCATTTACTCATCCAATAGAGTATAAATTTAGTATGGTGGATATAGCCAAAATACTGGACGACAGTATCCTGGCTGTAACAAAGAGTATAAAACAAGCCGAATTCCGTATCGTAAGAAACTATAAGAATGACACCATAATCCTCCGGGCAGACAAGGTACAGTTGGGAAAGGCTTTGTCCCATATCATCCAGAATTCCTTTAATGCCATGACCTCCGGTGGGACATTGACAATAGATGTTGAACGTATCCGGGAAAATGAAACCTGCAGTATTATTATTAAAGATACAGGAAAGGGTATACCGCAGGAAGACATTGACAGGATTTTTGATCCTTTCTACACAACGCCGGAAAAGGGGGTAGGATTAGGGCTTCCATTAAGTAAGAAGATTATTGAAGGGCATGGCGGGAAGATCACTGTACACAGCGTGCCGGATCAGGGAACTACATTAACAGTGCTGCTGCCTGTAACTCAAATAGAATAAAAAACAGGAGGATTGAATGGAGAAAAAAAGCAGTATCCTCGTGGTGGATGATAAAGTAGGCCCACGAGAGGCTCTCCGTATGATTCTGAAAAATAAGTACGAAGTAGTCACTACAGAAGATGGTGACAGTGCTTTAGAGTACATAGGTAAGAAAGAGTTTTATGTAGCGATTATTGACATTAAGATGGCAGGTATGGATGGGTTACAGCTCCTGAAAAGGATCAAGGAGAAGAAACCGGACATTGAAGTTATTCTGATGACTGCATATGCCAGTGTCGATACTGCAAAGAAAGCCCTCCGTTATGGGGCGCTGGACTACCTTATTAAACCTTTTGATCACAGGGATGTGACGGAGATAGTAGGGAAAGGGGTAGCCAAAAGGATGGAACAGCTTAAGACGAGGCTTGAAATCGAACGGCTGTATATGGCAACTTCTGAATTATCAAAAAAAGTAGACGACGCAAGACGCAATATAGAGAATCATTATGCAAGCACAGTAAAGGCATTGCTTGCGACTATTGACGCCAAAGACCAGTATACAAGAGGCCACTCTGAGAGGGTTGCAAGGTTTTCCGCATTCCTTGCTGAAAAAACCGGTTTTCAACATGATAAAATACTCAGCCTTGAACAGGCAGCGCTTATTCACGATATAGGAAAGATTGGAGTAGAAGGATATATCCTGAAGAAACAGGGCTCTTTAGACACCATGGAGTTTGATGAAATAAAGAAACATCCACAGATAGGGGCCAAGATAATAACATCTGTTGATTTCCTTCAGGAAATGAAACCGATAATCCTCTGTCATCACGAGCGATTTGATGGATCAGGATTCCCTGACGGCATCAGGGGCTCAGCTATCCCATTAAGCGCAAGGCTGGTGGCGGTTGCGGACGCAGTTGATGCCATGCTTTGTGACAGACCCTACCGGCCGGCTCTGGCATTGGAACATGTGAAGGAAGAGTTAACCCTCAAGGCGGGGAAACAGTTTGACCCTGATGTAGTATCTGTTGTCCTAAGCAGTGGACTGCTTGAGTGCTATTCAGGAATATTTGACTATCAAAACATCTAATTCAGGAGAATAATATGAAAAAATGTTTTTTGTTTGCGGGATTATTGTTATTCCTTTTGTTGCCCCTTATTCATCAGGTTAATGCTGCTGAGACGGATCAAGTCAATGTTGAAGATGAAATAAAGGCTTTGAAGAAAGATGTGCAGGATTTAAGAAAAGAAGTCGAAACATTGAAAGCAAAAAGCGTAGCAGCTCCGGTTCAGCCTCCTCAGGAACTGCAGGAGGTTACAGTAAGTATTGATGATGACCCTTTGAAGGGTAAAGCAGATGCACCAGTAACGATAATAGAGTTTTCTGATTACCAGTGTCCATTTTGCGGCCGTTTTGTCAAGAATACATTCCCTGATATCGCAAAGAAATATATAGAGGCCGGCAAGGTTAAATACGTGTTCAGGGATTTTCCATTAGAATTCCACAAACAGGCGCCAAAGGCATCTGAGGCTGCGAACTGTGCCGCTGATAAAGGCAAGTACTGGGAGATGCATGATAAATTGTTTGACAATCAGAGTGCCCTTACAGTAGATAAGTTAAAGCAATATGCGGCAGATATCGGATTAGACACTGAATCTTTTAATGCATGCATTGACAGCGGAAAACATGCTGACGAGATAAATAAGGATTTAGAGGACGGAAAGAAGGCAACGGTGAGCGGTACACCTACCTTTTTCATAGGAAAGACCCAGAGTGGGAAAAAGGAAATTGCAGGGAAAAGAATGGTTGGGGCAAGACCTTTTTCATCTTTTGAGCAGGTAATAGAGCAGTTGTTGGCAGAACCGGTAAAATAATAAAAGAAAAAGTTATTTCAACTCTGCTCAAACATGGCTTCTATAAACTCCCTTGCATTGAAGTCTTTCAGATCATCTATACCTTCCCCTACTCCAATCATCTTGACCGGGATTTTGAGCTCTTCTGCTATGCTCAGGATAATCCCCCCCTTTGCCGTACCATCCATTTTTGTTAATACTATACCGGTGACGCCTATATCTTTATTGAAAAGTCGTGCCTGAGCAAGGGCATTTTGACCTGTTGTGGCATCAAGCACGAGTAAGACTTCATGAGGGCTGCCGGGATGCTCCCTCTCAAGGATCCTGCGGATCTTCTTGAGCTCCTCCATCAGATTGATTTTTGTGTGAAGTCTCCCTGCAGTGTCTACTATGAGCACATCAGCCCCTTTTGCCCTGGCAGATGCAAGGGCATCAAATACCACAGCCCCCGGATCTGAGCCGTCTGAATGCCTTATAACTTCCGCCCCGCTCCTTTCACCCCATATAACAATCTGCTCTATGGCTGCTGCCCTGAATGTATCTGCTGCAGCAATGATTACTTTCCTCCCTTCCCGTCTCAGTTTTTCAGATAACTTCCCTATAGTGGTCGTCTTACCTGTCCCGTTCACCCCTATAATTACTATAACCGCCGGTCTTGCCGCCGGAAGATTCAATGAACCCTCATCCTGAGTCAATATTGACAACATCCCCTCTTTCAGGGAATTC
>MHEI01000066.1:10397-10716 GCA_001805165.1 Nitrospirae bacterium RBG_16_43_11
GCTATCAACACCTCTTCCAATTCATTAAGAAGCTCAGGATCCACCTTCTTAAATCCGGAGAGAAGTGTATCTATAGTACCTACAAGTTTATCCCTGGTTCGTGATAGCTTGTTACTTAGTTTATCTGCTATTTTAGAAAAGAAATTCATTATTATCCTGTCTCACCCGAACATCTGAAATATCAATACTGTAATAACCGTACCGAGCACTGCCCCCCATATAACCTCACCTGTTGTATGAATACCCATTGCAATCCTGCTATAAGCTACAGAAAAAGATAATATAAAAGTCAGTATGGATATTAATACATTTTTTGTTA
>MHEI01000067.1:0-1634 GCA_001805165.1 Nitrospirae bacterium RBG_16_43_11
ATAGTATAAGCGGCAGTAAATGCAAATGAGGCTACTAGGACAATTCACACTGCCCAGGCTTAGGCCGAGTTTTCGTGAAAGCTCACGCTGGGAAAGCTTGTTGTCTTTTGAGAGTTCTTTAATGAGTAGACTTTGGGCAGGCTGCCGCCATTAGAAAAGATGCGGACGTCTGCTGTCCTGTTTAATGCGTATTGTTTTTTGATAAGACAATTGATGAGGTAACTTAGATGATGAGTTCAAAAGCTGAACTAATATACTGATGTTAGGGAGAGTTGTCAAGAGTTTTAACATTGGCAATGAATTTTCTGTCTGAAAGATATTTAATGACTATCTCAACGCACTCTTCTAAAGATGTTTCGTCTGTCTTTAAATGCAGTTCAGGGTTTACAGGGGGCTCGTAGGGAGACGATATTCCTGTGAATTCTGCGATCTCCCCCTTCCGTGCCTTCACATAAAGGCCTTTTGTATCACGGCTCTCACAGACAGCGAGGCTGCTGTCACAGTATATCTCTATGAATTTGTCCTTGCCTGCAAGTGATCTTACCCAGTCCCTGTCCTTGATGTATGGGGATATGAAGGCAGTCATTGCAATTATGCCTGCTTCTGTAAACAGCTTTACCATCTCTCCGATCCGCCTTATGTTTTCACTGCGGTCTTCAGCAGAAAACCCGAGGTCGGAGCAGAGACCATGCCTCACATTATCGCCGTCAAAGACAAAGGTGCGACAGCCCACGTGGTAGAGTCTCTCTTCAACAACATGTGCAAGTGTGGATTTTCCGGCTCCTGAAAGACCTGTAAACCACATAACAAAGCCCTTGTGTCCGTTCAGGGCCTCCCTGTGGGAAGGGGTTATGACTGCATGGTGCCAGACTATGTTGTTATTGGTCATGATCTGATATCCTCACAAATTTATGGCTTTCAGTGCTTTTTGGGCGCTTATAAGGCCTGCACCTTGTTCGTCAAGTGGCAGGCCGAGGTCGGCGGCGGTCTTTTTGAGCGTCTCTTTGATGGCTGATGCGAGTTTGGGTTCTATTACCCCTTCTTTGACACCTGCGGATTCCAGCAGCAGGGCACAGATTCCGGCCACATGGGGTGTCGCCATGGAGGTGCCGGACATGCGCACATAGCGTGGTGGAAGCGCTGTTGAGGCGCGTTTCTTTGGAGATGCAGACTTTGCAGATGAGCGCTTCTTTTCAGGGCTATCGAGGTCACATGCCGATGCAGGCAGGAACCGGCTTTTTGCCGAACCTATGCCTGCAGCATATACACACTGTGATCCTGATGCAACACCACCCCCAACTGCCAGGATATCCGGCTTATGGATAACCTTTCCCCGATGTCTGACCGGTCCTCGTGAGGAATAGAAGGTCAAGGCCTTTGTCTTGTCTACTGCCCCCACGGTGATTACCTCACGGGCCACCCCCGGAGATCCTATAGTCCCTTTGCGGGGGCCTTCGTTGCCCGCGGCAACGCAGACCACGATCCCCTCACGCATCAGGGCATCACATTCCCGGCTCAGTATGTCGTCAGGCGTTCCCGGCCCGCCAAGGCTGAGGTTGATCACATGCGCACCTTTTGAGGCCGCCCAGCTAAGTCCTGCCACTACATCTGCGTCAGTGCCGCCGGCTTCTCCA
>MHEI01000067.1:1653-5987 GCA_001805165.1 Nitrospirae bacterium RBG_16_43_11
TCTTTGCCGCCGGGGCAACGCCCCTGTAGACCTTCCCTTTGCCGGCAATAATGCCGGCCACATGGGTGCCGTGTCCTACGGTGTCATCAGAAGACTCGTCAGTAAAGTTCTTTAATGCTGTAACCTTCTCTTTGAGGTCCGGATGTCCCTTATCAACTCCGGTATCCACCACCGCAACGGTGATACCGCTGCCTGTATAACCACTTTCCCAGACAGCCGGCACTTCGGAGAGGGGAACGCTGTCAACTAAGAGTGGATAGACCGGTTTGGCCTCCTCGTAGCTATGGCCTGCAAGGGTGAGCTTCCGTTTAAGGGCGCTTAACTGATCCTTCGGGACTTTTATCACAATGGCGTTGACCCTTCTGTGTGTATGTGTAATCTTTGCCCCATAACTCTCAAGGAGTGTTCTATCCACCCCTGCGACTTCACAGATTCCACATGCCTCTGCATTGATGGCCTGAGTCCCGCGCCCGCTGCCAGGCACATGGACGCTCCTCTGCACAGTGCCGCTTGGGGTAATGATCAGGGTGGCGAGAGTTGATTGTCTTTTGGGTTTGTACATTTTTCTGAGCCCTCCATAAGGTCGGCGCTACATCGGGATGATCTGATTTATATCAACAGGGGTCTGATTATACGCCGGTATTAACTCCTTCATCTTTTCAAGCACACCATCCTTGTCACCACCCAACGCAAGGACCTGTAATCCTATCAACTGATCAAAGAACTTTTCAGCATCAATTCCGTTAGTGGTAGAAAGCGCCATGTTTATCTTCTCATGAGAAGTGGAAAGGATCTTTTCATCAGTATCAAAGAGTTCTTCGTAGAGTTTTTCTCCTGGTCTCAGACCTGAAAAAACTATCTTGATGTCTTTCTCCGGAATTAAGCCGGACAGTGTGATCATGTTTTTTGCAAGGTCTACAATCTTTATCTGCTCTCCCATGTCGAGAACAAATATTTCTCCACCTTTGCCCATAGAGGCTGCCTGAAGGACTAACTGGACCGATTCAGGGATTGTCATAAAAAAGCGTTGTATATCCGGATGGGTAACTGTAACAGGGCCGCCCTTCTTTATCTGCTCCCTGAAAAGGGGTACTACGCTGCCGCTGCTGCCAAGGACATTACCAAATCGCACAACGATAAATTTGGTCCTGCTGATTGTGTTCATATGTCTCAGCGCCATCTCTGCAATCCGCTTTGATGCCCCCATTACGCTTGTGGGATTAACGGCCTTGTCTGTAGATATCTGCACAAATGTCTCGACACCAAACTGGTCAGACAACTCCATGACATTCCATGTCCCCTGAACATTGTTTTTTACACCCTCAATTACATTATCTTCCATAAGGGGGACATGTTTATAGGCCGCGGCATGAAATACTATTTCCGGCTTAAATTTCTTAAACTTCATATACAATCTGTTCATGTCGCATATATCGCCTATCACGACGCTGAAGAAGTCTCTCGAGTATTTTTCTCCCAGCTCATGGTCAAGAAAATAGAGTCCGTTCTCGTTGCGGTCATAAAGTATGAGGCTTCGGGGGTTATGTTGTAATATCTGTCTGCAAAGTTCTGATCCTATTGAACCTGCAGCGCCTGTAACAAGGACCCTCTTGCCGCACACAAGGTCCCGGACATTTTCGGGATTTATCGTTACCGGATCCCTGAATAACAGATCCTCAATGGATATATCCCTTATCTGATTGACTGAGATCTGCCCTTTTATAACATCTCTCAGGCTTGGAAGGGTTTTGAGCGCTATCTTATGTTTTTTGCACCCATTCATAATCTTCTGTATCTGGGCAGGCTTTGCTGACGGGATGGCTATGATAATCTCCTCAGGGTCATATTTTTCTATAAGATCATCAAGTTCCTTACCTGTACCAAGGACAGGCACGGAGTGAATCTTCAACCCTGTTTTCTTTTTATCGTCATCAATAAAACCGGCTGCGTGCAAGGTGTAGCCCGGATTCTTCAGCATGTCCCTCAGGAGAAGTTCACCGGCATCCCCTGCGCCATAGATAAAAACCCCTTTCTTTTCATGAATCGTAAGCCTTGCCTTCTCCCTTAAGATCCTTGTGCCCAGCCTTACTCCACCCATCAGGACAATAACAAAGACAGCATCCAGTACAAGGATTGAACGGGGATAAAACTGAAAATCAAGGACAGGGTATATTATGAGTCCAATAACTACTGAACTTAGAACAACAGCCTTTATAATCTGGACAAGGTCTCTTGTGCTTGCATATCTCCACAGCCCGCTGTGGAGGTCAAAAAAGTAGAAAACTCCAAGCCGGATGAACGCTACAACCGGCAGGGTGACGCCAATCATGTAATAATAAGCTGATGGAACCGCCCATTCAAATCTAAGGAGGAAGGCAAGAAGATTTGATAATACTATAAGAAACAAGTGAACACACACTATTGCTATCCTGCGGTACCTCAGGACAAAGTTTGTGAACATATTGTATGGTCTCCTTTTCAATGGTCTATGATCTGTTATCTATGATGAGATGATTGGACAAAAAATGCCCTTAAATTATAGTAATTTCCTTTTTAAAATACAAGCTAAATAAAATTATTATCAGAATCTTTTAACACAGGGTATGCTTTATCCTTAGCTGAGAGGACCGGGGTTTTTATTGGCCAGTCAATATTAATATCCGGGTCGTTCCAGAAAATACCCCTTTCATTTTCCGGAGAATATTCGGTCGTGCATTTGTAAAGCACCTCAGCTATGTCAGTGAGAACCATAAACCCGTGAGCGAACCCCGGAGGGATATAGAGCATAAGATTGGTTTCTTCTGAGAGGTCGAACCCTACCCATTTTCTGTAAGTCGGAGAACTCCTTCTTATATCCACTGCTATATCAAATATTTTTCCTTTCATACATCTTATCAATTTACCCTGGGCCTTTGGATTTGTCTGATAATGGAGTCCTCTTAATACACCTTTTACAGACGTTGAGTGATTGTCCTGAACAAAAGAATCAGTGATCCCGTATGCCGCAAAGTCGGAATATTTGTAGGTCTCCACGAAAACACCTCTGTCGTCCCGATAAACCTTCGGTTCGATAAGGATTATTTCCGGGATGGATAGTCTGGTAAATTTAAAGGGCATTTTTCTATCCACCTAAAACGTTACTATCAAAACGCCGGCTGTGACTGCTAACTGATAGAGTATCTGGGTTATATCCTTGATCTCCCTGAGCCACGCTATTTTTTCAATCTTTTCCGGAATGACGATTGTGTCCCCGGGATCAAGCACACCCCAACTGCTTAGAAACCCTCCTGAGGCCCGTTTGCTTATTGCGGTGCCGTCTACCTTCAGGATATACATCTCATCCTTGTCTGCATCCCTTGTCATGCCGCCGGCCTTCGCAACATAAAATGAGACAGTTCCGCCGGTGTCATATACAAATGCGGTCTGATTATAGACAGAGCCTATAACCTGAATCTGCTGGGGTTTTTCCGGGACTATCAACTTATCTTCATCTTCCAGGACGATATCATATGAAGACCCTTCAAAGCGTCCTATGTCGTCTAATTTAATGCTTAATCTCCCTTTTGCCTGACTTGCCCTCAGCTTGTTGAGAAGCGCCCGTCTCTGTTCTGAAACAGACCTTTGCTGTTCGGCCTCTGCAGCGGTAAGCGCTGTTTCAATCGTCCTTGCAGACTGAGAGATCATCTGCTGCTCTAACCTGTCCAGGGACTCTTCAATCTGTTTCTGCTGTAACTCTCTTACAGACTCTCTGGTAAATACTGTCCCTTTAAGATATGACTGGTCAGTAAAACCTCCGGCACGTTTTATTAATGATGAAAGAGTCTCCCCCTTTTTTATGGTGTATATGCCGGGAAACTTCACTTCCCCTTCAACAGTTACAGTCCTGTAAAGCTCCCATTCAGGGACACTCTTCACAATCAGATAATCATTTTCCTGCAGCATAATATTGTTTTGCGGGTCGTCCTCGAGGGCCTTTTTAAGATTGATCAGTATCTTCGTTGTTTCCGGACCCTGCTGTGTAACTATTATTCTTGTGATCTCTGCTTCATCTGTATAGGCAAAATACTGGAGACCGCCCGCCATAGAGATAAGTTCCTTTACTGTTACTCCTGTATGGACACCATACTCACCCTCTCTCTGCACTGCCCCCACAAGTCTTACAATCTTCCTGTCCTGCACAACAGAAAATATCTTTATCAGATCACCGGGCTGAATGTTGATATCTGAACTCTTTATATCTTCTATATTGGCATCATACACAGTGCCATATTTATTTTCGATGATTCGCTCTATCTGAAGTCTCCCTTTGAAGGCAATGTCATTCAGCCCACCTG
>MHEI01000067.1:6126-20037 GCA_001805165.1 Nitrospirae bacterium RBG_16_43_11
CTTTTGTCTTATCCCCCTTAAGGAGGAAATCATAGAAGTCAAAGTTTGTAATTGTCACCCCGTTCCTCTTTACCTGTATATCCCGCATTGTCCCATTCTTACTTGGACCGCCTGCGGCAAATAGTGCGTTGATAAGAGTGGATAAAGAAGATACTGTATAGCTTCCTGGTTTTTGAGCTTTACCTACCACGAAGACCGTTATTGTCCTCAACCGTCCAAGACTTACATTTATCTTTACCTCTTCCGGTCTGTAGTTGCGGCTGAACGCCTTTTCTATTGTCTCTTTCACCTCCGAGAATGTCAGTCCTGTCAAATACAACATACCTATCTGGTACACGCTGATCTTTCCATCATTGTCAATTTCAGCAGTATAGTCAGCGTTAATCTTGCCCCAAATGCTTATCTTTACTTCATCGCCGGGACCAACGAGATAGTCAGGTGAGACAGGAAGGGTGTCCACAGGGGCGAAGGTGCTTGGGGGCTTTTCAAAGAGGTTATAACCGAACTGTTCGACCTCTGAAGATACAAAAAGGGGCGTTTTCCCCTGTATATATTCCTCAAACGGGGATAGGATTTTTTTAGGTATTTCTTCCGCTTTCCCTTTTGTCTTTTTATCATCAATATCATCAATGGGTGACTTCTGGGGTGACTTCTGAGGCAGCAGTCCCTTAATCTTTTTTTGCTGCTCCGGCGTAAGCTGATCAGGCGCTAAAGGCATACCTGGAGGTAACGATGTTCCTGGTATTGCCTGTGTTCCCGATATATTAGGCATATTATATTGGTTTATTTCCTGGGCAGGAGATATCGCGGGGAAAACGGTGATCAGCATTAACACTACACTGGATAGGAAAATAAGAATCTGTAATTTATATTTATTGATAATCATTAACGTTGAAGTAAATATACAAATATGCAAAAATGATGAAGTGTCTAAGATGCAGAGTCTATTATTTATTATTGAAAAGCAATTAGGCATTATAGTGAAAGGCTAACAGCTTGTCAAGTTTAAGAGGGCAATTTTTCTGATGTAAGAAGCGCCTGTAGCTCAGATGGATAGAGCGTCGGACTTCGAATCCGCAGGTCGCAGGTTCGACCCCTGCCAGGCGCACCAATTTACCCCTTTCCATCCTACCTGTATTTTTGCTATAATAGTTTCCTTAACATGGATAACTCCATAAACAAGCAATTAAAATTAATAGAGACCGCTATAGACAGGGGGGAGTATAAAAGGGCCTCCTTGTATCTAAACAAGATCGCTTCAGCAAATTTAGGAAAAAAAGAGTTACACGCAGAATTAGCTCTGCTATATGGGAAGATAGCTGATTCACAAAGTGAATATCCTGCGGCTATCGAATTCTATAAGCATGCCCTTCAGGATGCCATAGCTGTCAACTATCATAACGGACATGGGAAGTCATTACGGCGGATAGGGGCCATTCATTCCAAAAAAGGTAAATATACAGATGCCATAAAGTGCTTTGAAGAGGCGCTTTCGATATTTAAAAAGAGCGGTGATAAAACTGAGGAGGGTGGCGTATACAATAACATCGGTACGATAAAGGCAATTCAGGGCAGGGCAGAAGATGCGAATGACTATTTTAAAAAGGCATTACAAATCCACAAGGCGCTGGGCAAAACACTTGAAATCGGACATGACTACAGCAGTTTCGGCATTCTCTATAAGTTTCAGGGAAACTACAAAAAGGCCATGAGCTACTATGAGAAGGCATTGGAGATATACAGAAAAGAAGTATACAGGCTCGGTGAGGGGAATATTTATGCAAATATCGGGAATGTGCTGAGCAAGGGGGGGGATTATACAAGCGCCCTCGAACATCATAAACGTGCCCTCGTAATTCACCGCCGGCTGCAGAACAGTATATGGGAAGGGAATGACTATACTAATATCGGGAATATCTACAACATTCAGGGTGACCATAAAAATGCCGTGAGTTACTATGAGAAGGCCCTGCGGATTCACGCCCGCTTGGGTCATAAGCTGGGGGAGGCAAATGATCACGCTAACCTCGGAACTATCTACGCCGATATGGGACGGTACGATAAGGCATTAAGCTTCTACAAAAAGGCATTAGGCATACATAAGATACTAAGCAACCGTCTCGGTGAAGGAAGCGACTACTCCAACATTGCAAATATATACAGCCATAAAGGTATGTATTCGAGGGCGCTCGAATATTACAATAAGGCGCTCAGGATTCATGAGGAACTCAACAACCTTGTGGGCGTCGGGGGCGTATATACAAATATCGGAAATACCTACTGTCATCAGGGAGATTATGAAAAGGAGCTTGAGTTTCATCACAAGGCCCGCCGAATCCATCAGAATATGGGAAACAAGCTCGGAGTAGGAAACGTTTATGCCAATATTGGGAATATTTACAGCAGCAAAGGGGATTTTGACTCTGCCCTTAAGCATCAGGAGATGGCCCTTGATATCTTCAAAGAAATAGGGAATAAGACCGGCGAGCAGGGGGCGCTTGCCAATATCCAGGTGAGCCTTGGTAACATTTACAGCAGCCAGGGTGAGTATGACAAGGCGCTTGAGTTTCTTTTCAAGTCAATGAATATATACAAACGTATGGACAATAAACTTGGAATAGGGAATGCTTATGCGCAGATAGGGTCAGTCTACAATAGTCAGGGTGATTATAAACGGGGGTTGCAGTTTCTCACGAATGCCCTTAATATACATATGAAACTTGGTAACAGGATATCTATGGAACTGGACTATCTCGGCATAGGAAATATTTATATAAAGTGCGGAGAATATAACAAGGCCCTGCAGTTCAACAAAAAGGCACTCAGACTCCATAAACCAAAAAAGTAAATGGATTATATTATCCTCTGTCAGGACGAGCTCCCGTATTTTTTATTGCTTCTTAAGACCCTTTCTTCCAAAAGGGATACGATACATTTTATTGTAGATAATCAAGCGATTTATGAAAGACTCCTCAGCCAGGGGGTCTCGGCGCAGTTATCATCATTTACTGTTGACCGGGACAAGTTTTTCAAAAACCTGCAATTAAAGCCGGATAGCTGCTTCATTGTATCCGTAAAGAATCAAGCTCTTTTATCAACTATTTTAAAGTTAGTAGCCCGGTATCATCCGTATCAGCCGACTCTTGTAATCGAAGAAAATGATCTTGCCTTACCGGAACAGCTCAGTGCCAAGATTGTAAGACCATCTTCGATATTTACTGACCTTTGTCTCCCCAGGATAGAACAGGCGTTTACCAAGAGACATGTCCAGCAGATAAGAGAGCTGTTTACAGATAAAGACAAGATACTTCTGCTTATACAGTCAGACCCGGACCCTGATGCAATAGCAAGCGCACTCGCCTTTCGACATCTTATAGGACGGAACAGGTCAACAGCGCATATTGCCTCCTTCGGCGAGGTAACACGTCCGGAGAATCTCGCAATGCTGAGGCTGCTGGACATACAGGTAGAGAAAATAACCCCTGAGGTGATACGTAAATATGACGGGCTCTGTATGCTGGATGTTCAGCCTCCTCATCTCTTTACAAATCTTACTCAGGGAATAAACATGATAGATGTAGTCATAGACCACCATCCTGAAAAACCAGGTTATCAGGCAAAGATAAAAGACATCAAGGCTACCTATGGAGCAACTTCCACGATTCTTACTGAATATTTAAGGGCTGTTGACTTTAATATCTCTCAGCGCCTTGCAACTGCCCTGCTTTACGGCATCAAGAGTGACACCCTTTTACTTGGAAGGGGTGTAGACCCTGCTGATATCGAGGCATTCTCTTATCTGTATCCCCTGGCTAACACAAATATTCTGAGGAGAATAGAGCGTCCGGAAGTACACCCTGAAGATATAGACTCCTTCAGCAATGCGCTCAAAAAAAGAAAGATCATAAAAAACATATTGTTCTCTCATCTGGGCAGGGTAAGGCGTGAGGATGTAATACCCCACTTTGCTGATTTCTCTTTACAAATAGAAGGGGTGGAGTGGTCAGTTGTCTCTGGAATATTCAGGGGGAATCTGATAATATCTGTCCGTAACGTAGGATATGTCAGGAGTGCCGGTGTCATTATGAAGAATGCCTTCGGTCAGCTTGGCAGCGCCGGAGGGCATAGTCATATGGCAAAGGCTGTAATTCCATTAAATAACTTTTATAAACGATTTGGTGACAGACGTGAATCAACCATAAGGGACCGGATAGTGGATATATTCCTTGCCGGATTTGAAGAGACAACCAAAGAACAGGAGGATTAAGTTATGATCTATAACGTATTCTACAAAAAAATGGAGCCTATGCCACAGGTGGAGGCACAACTTGAAAAAAAGGTCAGCAAGCTGGAAGAACTCCTTCCGACATTTGATGATGATACAATAAGCCTTGAAGTTACATTTGAAAAACATGCACGGCGGGAGGAATATTATGTGTCGCTGACCCTTGCCCTTCCCAAAAAAAAGCTGCGGGCAAAAGATAATGGGTTTGACCCATTTAATGCAATGAATCTTGCATTTGAAGAGCTGCTTAGGGAAGTAATAAAGTTTAAGGATATGATGAAGAAGGAGCATACTTACAAGGAACGGCGGGCTGAAAAAAAGCCGATGAAGCAGGAATAAAGTAAGCGATGAGCAATGAGTGAGAAAGTAAAAGAAGAAAAGAAGATTAAAGACCTCTTCACGGACAGCATCAGGACAAAGGAGCTGTTTATCTCGCAGTATGCATCCTTAATCAGAGAGGTCTCTGAACTAATTGTCTCATCCTTCAGGAATGGAAATAAGCTCTTATTGATGGGTAATGGGGGGAGCTCGAGCGACGCCTCACATATAGCCGGTGAGTTTGTAAACCGGTTTCAGAAGGACCGGCCGCCGCTTCCTGCAATTGCACTAAATACTGACATGGCGGTAATTACCAGTATCGGTAATGATTACGGCTTTAACCTTATCTTCAGCCGTCAGGTAGAGACTCTTGCAAAAGAAGGGGATATTGTTATAGCGATCAGCACGAGCGGCAACTCCCCTAATGTGATAGCGGCTGTAGAAACAGCAAGGAAGATGGGGATTACCACCATTGGTTTAACCGGTGGAAATGGCGGCAGCCTTGCCACTCTTGTGGACTACGCCTTTGTCGTCCCCTCGAAAGCCACTCCGAGGATCCAGGAGGTCCATATTACCCTGGGTCATGTTATCTGCCAGGTTGTGGAAGATGCATTGTTTGGAGAAATTGTGTAGATAATGATTCTTGATATATTAGAGTTATCCTCAATAGTTAACACGTTAAAACAAGATGGAAAACGCATTGTCTTTACAAATGGGTGTTTCGATATCATTCATGTTGGTCATGTCCGGTATCTCAAGGAGGCCCGTGAACTTGGGGATGTGCTGGTTGTGGGGCTTAATAGCGATATCTCCGTAAGGACAATAAAGGGGAACAACCGTCCTATTGTCCCGCAGGGAGAACGTGCAGAAGTACTGTCATCTCTTAAGTATGTGGATTACGTTGTTATCTTCGGTGAACCCGATCCGTATAACACTATAGCAGCAATAAAACCTGATGTCCTCGTTAAGGGGGGTGACTGGGGTATTGATAAAATCATAGGTAGAGATATCGTTGAATCCTACGGCGGTAAGGTCTGTACCATACCATTTATTGAAGGAGCTTCATCATCCGGAATTATTGAGGATATACTTACGAAATACAGCCCCGACCCCTTGAACCCTTAAGTTTTATGTACCCTTTTTCTAACATAATCGAAAAATTAACATACGGCGAATATACCTCTAAAGTAAGCGGCCTCTGGAGTTCCTCAAAGGCCATGTTCCTCACAGGGCTTTTTGAAAAGTCCGGGCAATCCATATTCGTTATTACTCCGGACAGTGAGACGGCCGATACACTGCTGACCGATCTCAGGTTTTTCTCATGGCTGTCCGCCTCACACCCCGCTATATTCTCTTTTCCCTACTGGGAGATACTTCCATATGACACTATACCTCCACACACGGAAATAACCCACGTAAGGATGTCCGGGTACAGGGCATTATTATCAGACACGCAGGGGATTTTTGTCATTCCTGCCAATTCTATTATCCAGAGGGTAATAACTCCGGTTATATTGAAGAGGTTAGTAAAAAAACTCCATACAGGTATGGAAATAGAGAAAGATGCCCTTGCTGCTCACTTAGTTGATATTGGGTATGAACCCTCTGACCTGGTAAGCAGCAGGGGTACATTCAGCCTTCGGGGCGGGATAGTAGACATCTTCTCTCCTGGTGAGGATAACCCTGTAAGACTGGAGTTTTTCGGAGATACAATAGAGTCGCTCAGGAGTTTTGACCCTCAGACACAGAGGTCTGTCAGGCAGATAGATTCTGTTATTATTATGCCCGCAAAAGAGCCGCCGCACCTTGTCATTCCTGCGGGCTGCGGGGACACGGGTTCGCTCTTTGAATTTATCTCATATGACAATATTGTTGTTTTTGATGAACCGTTAGTAATAAAAACCCATATTACTGAATACTGGTCACAAATATGGGACACATATAAGGATGTCCTGCTGCAGGGGCGCAGGGTATTCGAACCTGAGAAGTTATATATGCCCTGGGAGGAGATCGCAGAAACACGCTGTCTGTTTAACCGTAACCTCGATATTGAATCCCTCCCTATAGAAGGCACTACTTCCGTTTCCATAAATTCGACCTCATCACTGCTTGCAGACATAATACAGAAAGGCTCTCCATTAAAAGAAATAGCAGAAAGACTTGACGTATACAGAAAAGACAACACCCTCATCATTGTATCACCAACTGATGGTCAGGCAGAACGCTTCAGGGATGTTCTGATGGAATATGATGTCCCTGCGACGGTTACTGATTCTGAGAATATAGCAAAGTCATTTATCATATCAGATCACAACACTGAGCACGAAAATGAATCCATGCCGGTGTTCATTATATCAGGACATCTATCTTCCGGCTTCTTATATCAGGACGCATCCCTGCTTTTTATCACTGAAGAAGAGATCTTCGGTAAACGGAGCAGGCGAAGACCGCTTCCGAAACAGAAGGCCCGTCCCTTTCAGACGTCATTTCAGGACCTCCGTGCCGGTGACTATGTGGTTCATCTTCAGTACGGCATAGGACAATATGACGGGCTTGTACGTAAGACGTTAAGCGGCGGTGAAGGTGATTTCCTCTGTATCAGGTATTCCGGTGGTGATTATGTATACGTGCCGGTTAATAAAATGGAGCTCGTCCAGAAGTATGCCGGTGCAGAGGGACATGCACCACACATTGACAAACTCCAGGGGTCTCAGTGGGAAAAGACAAAAAGACGTGTAGAAAAGGCAATTGAAGAAATTGCTGAAGACCTTGTAGAGCTTTATGCGGCGCGTATGGTTTTAGAGCGGCCTCCTTATCCGCAGGAAAACATCCTGATGAAGGAGTTTGAGTCTTCGTTTGAATATGAAGAGACCCCGGACCAGCTCACTGCTATAGAAGATGTAATGCGGGACCTGGGTACACAAAAACCAATGGACAGGCTGATATGCGGAGATGTTGGATATGGAAAGACAGAGGTGGCCCTCAGGGCAGCATGTAAGGTTGTTCTTGAAGGTAAGCAGGCGGCTGTACTTGTCCCGACAACGCTTTTGGCCCAGCAACATTACCAGACCTTTTCGATGAGGTTTGCATCCTTCCCTGTCCGGGTTGAAATGCTAAGCCGTTTCCGGTCACATCAGGAACAAAAAAAGATAATGAAAGCGCTTGCAGACGGTACGGTTGACATCATTATAGGGACACACAGGCTGTTGCAGAAGGATATTTCTTTCAGAAATATCGGTATATTTATTGTTGATGAGGAACAACGGTTCGGCGTATCACAGAAAGAACGCTTAAAACAGTTAAGGAAGAGTCTCGACGTCCTCTCACTCTCTGCCACTCCTATACCGAGGACTCTCCAGATGTCACTGCTTGGCATTCGTGATCTGAGTATCATCGAGACCCCTCCGGAAGACCGTCATGCAATCCACAGTGTTATAATCCCGTTCGATAAAAAGATAATCCGTAATGCAATATTGCGTGAGTTTGACAGGGGAGGCAGTGTCTTTTTTGTTCACAACAGGGTAGAAACCATCGCCGGCATGGCAAATCTTATACAGGAGCTGGTTCCGGAGGCAAGGATTGGTGTAGCACATGGTCAGATGAATGAGCACCTTTTGGAAAATGTTATGATGAGGTTTATTAATGGCGATTATAACCTTCTGGTATGCTCCGCCATTGTCGAGTCGGGTCTTGATATACCTGCGGCAAACACAATCATCATCAACCGTGCAGACATCTTTGGCCTCGCAGACCTTTACCAGTTGAGGGGACGTGTCGGACGTTCCGGCCATCAGGCTTACTCATACCTCATTGTCCCGACAGAAGATACAATATCCGGTGATGCTAAAAAAAGGATCAAGGCCATACAGGAGTTGACCGGTCTTGGCGCCGGCTTTCGTCTTGCAAACAAAGACCTGGAAATACGCGGAGCCGGTAACCTGCTGGGACGCAGGCAGTCAGGCCAGATAGCGTCTGTCGGCTTCGAGCTTTATACACAGATGCTCGACCGGGCTGTAAAGAATTTCAAGGGTGAAAAGGTTGAGGAGGATTTTATACCTACAATAAATCTTCAGATAGATTCCTTTATCCCGGAGGAATATGTTAGTGACTCTTCTCAGAGGCTGTCCCTGTATAAGAGACTGGCGTCAATCAGGGAAGAGACTCTCCTGATATCCATAAGGGAAGAGTTAATTGACCGATATGGTCCGCTGCCGGTACATGTAGAAAACCTGTTAAATATTATAGAAATAAAATTACTCGCCTGCCTTTACAGGATATCAAAGATAGAGGGAGGAGAGGGTGGAATATTCTTTACAGTTGACCCGCAGGTTACAACTAAAAACAAGGACATACTCCCAAAACTACTTAAAGTATACCCCGGGAGGATCCACTTTATATCTGAGTTTAAATTTCTTTTGACCGTGAAAGATAAAGAACCGGCAGGTTTATTTTCTGAGATAACAAACTGCTTGAAAGTTGTAGGGGGGTATGTTTAAATATTACATGTTTTTAACAGAAAAGGAGAGATGATGAATAAAAAGTTATTGGTTTTATCTGCTGTGTTGATTTCTTCTGTAACAATATTTTCCGTGTCCTGTAAGCAGAAGGAGGCTGTTAAGGAAAGCAGCAGCGGACAGGTACTGGCAAAGATAAATAATACGGAGATAACACTGTCTGATTTTAATGAAAGACTCAATGAGTATCCATCTGTGGCACATGGGGGCACACTTGATCTTGAGACAAAAAAGGGCTTTCTTGATAACCTGATAGTCAGGGAACTTTTATACCAGGAATCGCTGCGTACAGGCCTGGACAAGGAAAAAGAGACTGCAGCGATTCTTGAAGAGATGAAGAAAAGGATATTGGTAGAAAAGTTATTCAAGAAGGAGCTGGAGGAAAACATAAAGATAACAGAAGAAGAGTTAAAGAAATACTATGATGAGCATCCTGAAGAGGCAAAGGCCCCTGTTGAGACCAGGGCAAGCCACATTTTATTGAAGTCACGTGAGGAAGCTGATATGGTTCAGAAAAAACTCAAGGCCGGTTCAAAATTTGAAGACCTTGCAAAGACACACTCGATAGATACTGGAAGTAAAGTACGGGGTGGTGATCTTGGTTTTTTCCATTCAGGGGTTATGGTACCTGAGTTTGAGGAAGCGGCCTTAAAATTAAAAAAAGGGGAGATCGGCGATGTTCTTGAAACACGTTTTGGTTTCCATATTATCAAGGTAACAGACAAGAGAGAAGGAAAATCTAAAACTTATGATGAGGCTAAGATGGAGCTGGAGCAGAGTCTTTTAAAGAAAAAGAAGAAAGAAAAATTTGATAACCTTGTAGCAGGACTTAAGTCAAAGGCAAGTATTACTATAAAGGAAGACCTTTTAAAGTAATGATGAATAATAAATTCATAAAATCTACATTAATAAGCTTATTACTGTCTCTTACCTGTTTTTACAATATTCACGCCTCGGAAGACAGAATTATTGCAGTAGTTAATGATGAGGTAATAACAGCAAGTGAAATGGAAACATCCGGCACGAAGGTCTTTCCATCCAAGTCTCTCTCATTTTTAATAGAAAAGAAATTACAGCTTCAGGTGGCAAAGAAGAAAGGTATATCCGTCTATAATGAAGAGATAGAAGAAACCCTTAATGATATAAAAAAGATGAACGGGTTTAAATCTGATACAGAGATGGAAGAGGCTTTATTAAAAGAGGATGCTTCATTACAAGATTATAAGAGGGAGATAAAAGAGCAGTTAATAATCCTGAAACTTATAAACAGAGAAATAAAATCCAAAATTTCTGCAAGTGATAAAGAGGTAGAGGAATATTATCAGTTGCATAAGGGTTCTTATATCCTTCCGGAAAGTATAAGGATTGGTTACGTAAATATAACTGTAAAATCATCAGACTCTGAGGATGATGCAGCGAAGACGTCAGGAAAAATTAATAGTATACTTGCAGACCTTAATAATAATATATCTTTATCTGAACTTAAGCGGAGGTATTCTGATTCACGGGAAATCAATGTTGTAAATGACCTGGGGTTTATAAAAAAAGGAAATCTATTACCTGAACTTGAAAGTGTAGCCTTCAGTCTTAACGAAGGTGAATTGAGTAATGTAATAAAAACATCATCAGGTTTTTATATCATAAAAATGATTGAAAGAAAAAAGATAGAATATAAACCTATCGAAGACATCAGAGAAAATATAAGGGATATAGTATTGCAGGAGAAGAGTGAGAGAATTTATAAAGACTGGTTATATGACCTTAAGTCATCTTCTTATATAAATATATTTATATAAATATATAGTAGTACTAGTAGAGCCTGTTAATTTGTTGATAATCTTATAACACTTTGTAAAATAAAGATAAACAATAATATAATTATGTTTAAAACGAGGGCTGTTTATTAATAATTGTGCCTTGCCTTTAAATTAATAGTCTGTTATAGTGAAAACTCCTTCATTATATCTCATAAAAAGGCAAATATTACATTTATAAAGACATCTAACTCTTTGTATTATAAATAATTAACATAGTTATTAACACATGTTGATAACTATGTTTGTAAGTTGTTACCGGACGGTTAAATGGACATATGGGAATTAAGCCTTGAAGAGATAGAAAACCTTATTACAAGGCAGAGTTTTGATAATTGGTTCCGCACTACCCGGCTCTATTCCTTTCAGGGAAATTGCATGGAAGTTGGTGTCCCGAATATCTTTCTTGGCAACTGGTTAAGAGACCACTTTATGGACGTTATAAAAAATACAGTAAAAAAGGTTTCAGGAATTGGAGAAATAGAAATAGACTTTGTAGTATGTGATGATCTTAAACAGTCAGCAACTGAATCATCTCCGGCAGTTATCACAAAGAGGAAAAGAGATGAAAAATTAAACCCTAAATATACCTTCTCTTCATTTGTGATTGGTCCAAGCAATCAGTTTGCCCATGCTGCAACAAGGGCGGTAGCTGAAGCTCCCGGTACAGGTTATAATCCATTATTTATTTATAGTGGTGTTGGTCTCGGAAAAACTCATCTTTTAAATGCCATAGGAAACCATATTATTGCAGAAAAACCTGCGCTCAGGATTCTCTATGTATCCTCTGAGCAGTTCACAAATGAGGTAATACAGGCAATTCTTAACAATAAGACCATTGAATTGAGAAATAAATACAGAAATAATATAGACGTATTACTGATGGATGATATTCAGTTCATCGCAGGCAAAGACAGGACGGTTGAAGAATTCTTCTATACGTTTAATACACTTTATGAAGCACACAAGCAGATAGTGATAACAAGCGACAGATTCCCGAAGGATATCCCGCATATAGATGAAAGGCTGCGTTCAAGGTTTGAATGGGGATTGCTGGCGGATATACAGCCCCCGGATCTTGAGACACGGATAGCTATTATAAAAAAGAAAGCGGCTGGAGAGTTTCCATACATAAACTTTCCCGATGATGTAGCCATGTTCCTTGCTGAAAACATAAAGACAAATGTCAGAGAACTGGAAGGAGCGTTGGTAAGATTGGGGGCATTTTCTTCTCTGACAGGTCAGGAACTCTCACATGACCTTGCAAAGAGGATATTCAAGGACATCATCAGGGATAGGGAAGAAAAGATAACACCGGATAAAATTCAGAAGGTAATATCTGCACATTTCAATATAAAGATAGCAGATATCAAAGCAAAGAAGAGGACAAAGACACTTGTGGTTCCACGGCAGATAGCAATGTTTTTATGCAGGGAACTCCTTAAAATGTCTTTTCCTGAAATAGGGAGGCTTTTCGGAGGAAAAGACCACTCTACAGTAATTTATTCCTGTAATTTAATAGAAAAACATAAGGAAGAAGACCCGAATATGGTTTATTTGCTTGAGGATCTTATCAAAAAGATTAAAGAGTAAAAAATTAAAAGGAAGGTGATAACATGAAATTACAGATTGAAAAAGGTGTTTTGTTGTTAGGGTTACAGAGGGTGCAGGGTATAATGGATAAAAGAAGCACCATCCCAATTCTGTCAAATATCCTTCTTGAGGGAAGGGCATCAACTTCTGACTCAAAACACTCTACCCTTGACATTGTAGCTACAGACCTTGAAATCGGGATGAGGGGGTCGTACCCGGCACAAATCCATGGAGACGGGGCAATTGCCGTTTCCGGCAGGAAACTTTATGATATAGTGAGGGAACTTCCTGATGGTAATATAGATATTTCTGTTGAGGATGGAAAGCTTCTGGAGATCAGGTCAGGTAAGAGTTTTTTTAAGATAGCAGGGTTTAATAAAGAGGATTTCCCTTCGCTTCCTGAAGTGACTGAAGACCAGATGCTTGAGATCGAATCCCGGACATTCGGGGATATGATCAAAAAGACCATGTTTGCTGTAGCTGATGCTGATGCGCGGCATGTACTGAATGGCGCCTTGTTGGAAATTGAGAGCGCGGAAGGACAAAAGGCAAAAATACGCATGGTTGCTACAGACGGTCATCGTCTGGCCCTCTGTGAAAGGCAATTGGGGACAGAATTAAATTCTGTCCCCGCAAACGCCACGGCTGTCCCCAGGTCTCAAACCATTATACCCAAAAAGACATTATATGAAATGCGGCGGTTTTTAGATGTTAACGAGAAGATAAAAATAGGCATAGGGGAAAAACAGATATCTCTTAAAGGAGAGGATATATTTATAACATCACGACTTATTGATGGTATCTATCCGAACTATAAACAGGTAATACCGAAGGGCGGGGATCAAACAATCGTGATTAACCGCTTAGTGTTTATGAATGTAATAAAACGTGTTTCAGTGATGTCCCGTGAAAAGGTAAAGGCATTGTTAATTGAGTTCACAACTAATAATGCGATGTTAAAGGCAAGGGATCCGGAAATAGGCGAGGCAGTTGAGGATGTTGAAATTAAGTATGAAGGCAAGGGATTTACAATAGGCGTTAACTATCAGTACATCCTTGATGCCCTTGAGTCTATGCAGGATGAGAATGTTATCATTGATACACAAACCAGCCTGACCCCATGTATTATTAAACAGGAGACGGACCCTGACCATTTGTGCATAGTAATGCCAATGAGAATACAGGATATAGAGTAAGGATTAAGCGAGGGAACATGGAAGAACAATATACCGCAGAAAACATACAAGTATTGGAAGGACTTGAGGCAGTAAGAAAAAGGCCTGCAATGTATATAGGTAACACCGGCACAGAAGGCCTCCATCACCTGGTATACGAGGTCGTTGACAACAGTGTAGATGAGGCGATGGGTTGATACTGCGATAACATC
>MHEI01000067.1:20082-27072 GCA_001805165.1 Nitrospirae bacterium RBG_16_43_11
CAATGGCAGAGGCATACCTGTGGACATGCACCCCACACAGAACAGGCCTGCCGCAGAGGTCGTGCTGACAGTCCTGCATTCCGGTGGAAAATTCGACAATATAACATACAAGGTATCAGGCGGTCTCCACGGTGTTGGAGTTTCGGTTGTAAATGCCTTGTCCGAATGGCTTGAGCTGGAAATTAAGAGGGATGGCTCTGTATATCAACAGCGATACGAGAGGGGCAACCCTGTTACTTCCTTAAATATCGTTGGCAAGACCAAGAAATGTGGCACAAAGGTTACATTCAAACCAGATAAAGAGATATTTACAGAAGAAACAGAATACAGCTTTGATACCATCGCTCACAGGCTGCGTGAACTTGCCTTCCTGAATAAAGGGCTTGAGATTTCAATTACAGATGAGCGCACAGGGAAGTCAGGTGTTTATAAATATAGCGGCGGGATAATCCAGTTTGTAGATCATTTGAATGAAAACAAAAATGCTATACATAACCCCATATATATATCTGCTGAAAGAAGCGGCGTTATCCTCGAAGTGGCTATCCAGTACAATGACGGTTATGCTGAAAATCTCTTCTCGTTCGCAAACAACATAAACACAAAGGAGGGGGGCACACATCTTGTCGGGTTTAAGACTGCCCTTACCCGGACGATTAACAACTATGCTGCGGCAAACAATATGTTGAAGGGGGAGACTCTGCTTGGTGATGATATAAGAGAGGGGTTAACAGCAGTAGTGAGCATTAAACTTCCAAATCCGCAGTTTGAGGGTCAGACAAAGACAAAGCTTGGAAACAGTGAAATAAAAGGGATTGTAGAAGCGGCAATAAATGAACAACTCGGCACCTTCTTTGAGGAAAACCCCTCTGTTGCAAGGAAGGTCGTTGACAAGTCGTTAAATGCGGCAAGGGCAAGAGAGGCTGCAAGAAAGGCAAAGGATCTTATAAGGAGAAAGAATGCCATGGATGGCGGCAACCTCCCTGGTAAGCTTGCAGACTGTTCTGAAAAGGATCCTGCATTCTGTGAGTTGTTCCTCGTTGAGGGAGACTCTGCCGGCGGCTCTGCCAAACAAGGGAGAGACAGGCGCAATCAGGCAATATTACCGCTCCGGGGCAAGATATTAAATGTAGAGAAGGCCCGTTTTGACAAGATACTCTCAAGTGAAGAGATAAGGATAATTATAACTGCACTGGGTACAAGTATTGGGGTTGAGGACTTTGACCTCTCTAAGGCGAGATATCACAAGATAATAATAATGACAGATGCTGATGTAGACGGCGCACATATAAGGACACTCATATTGACATTTTTCTACAGACAAATGCCTCAGCTCCTGGAGAACAGGTATATATACATTGCCCAGCCGCCGCTCTTTAAAGTATCACGGCAAAAAAAGGAGCAGTATATTAAAGATGAGACAGGTCTCAATGGTTTTCTGATTAAGACTGCATCAGAAGAGATAGAACTGCTGGATAAAGAGAGGGGCTCATGGATAAAAGGGGAGAGGCTGGAAAAATTACTTGGTAAGCTTGTTACATACAAAAGCCTTATAGACCGGATTTCTAAAAAACAGAATGACCCTGATGTGATGAGCGCACTTACACAATCAGATATAGACAGAGAGTCATTAAAAGACCGGCAGATAGTAGAAGGGATCATTGTTAAGATCAAAGAACGGTTTACATCGAGGCGGCCCGGTGATTCTTTAGATGTTGAGATTGTGGGTGATGAAGAGCATAAGTCGTATAAACTGGAGATTGCAATCAGAAGGGCTGGTATCCATCAGAATATGATTATTGATGAAGACTTTATCTCCTCCCCTGAATTCAGGGAGCTTAAGGCGCTGTCGCCCGGAAAGACCGGGCTCGGAAGTGCGCCGTATAAAGTGCGCACGCAGGATAAGGAGCATACACTGGAGACATCTTCGGCGCTCCTCTCTTTTGTGATGGAAATGAGTAAGAAGGGTCTTAATATACAACGCTATAAAGGATTAGGGGAGATGAACCCGGACCAGTTGTGGGAAACCACAATGAATCCCGAGAGCAGGACTCTGATTCAGGTCACACTGGAAGACAGTGTGGTGGCAGACGAGATATTTACAATACTGATGGGAGATCAGGTAGAGCCGCGAAGGAAGTTTATTGAGGATAATGCGAGGGAAGTAAAGAACCTGGATGTGTAGTTCACGCTGAAAAACGCCCATCTGCGGCGTCAGGACAATAAATTTGAGCCTCAACGTACAGGAAGTACGCCTCGACTCAAATTTATTGTCCTTCCTTGCACCTGGGCATTTTTGAGCGTGAACTTGTTGGCAACAATGATTCAAGGGTTCGAGGGGTCAAGGCTGTAAGGTGGGCATATGAAAACAGGGAGGGAATGACTTGGCAATAGGTGGTGAAAAGAGGGTGCTGGTAAGCATAGAAGATGAGATGCGGTCTTCGTATCTTGACTATGCCATGAGCGTCATCGTTGGAAGGGCGCTGCCGGATATAAGAGACGGACTGAAGCCGGTACACAGGCGCGTCCTTTTTGCTATGCATGAGATGGGTGTCTCCTGGAACAGGTCATATAAGAAGTCTGCAAGGATAGTCGGTGATGTAATCGGTAAATATCACCCGCATGGTGATGTGGCGGTATATGATACCGCTGTCAGGCTTGCACAAGACTTCTCCATGCGATATCCCCTGATTGACGGACAGGGGAACTTCGGTTCAGTGGACGGAGACCCGCCCGCAGCGATGCGTTATACCGAGATCAGGATGGATAAGATTGCCAGCGAGATGCTGGCTGATATAGATAAGGAGACCGTAGACTTTGCCCCCAATTATGACGGTTCCATGGAGGAACCCCTCGTCCTTCCTGCAAAGATCCCGAACCTTCTGATAAACGGTTCAACAGGTATTGCAGTCGGTATGGCTACAAACATACCGCCGCATAATCTTGGTGAGATTGTAGACGGCCTGATTATGTGTATAGAAAACCCTGATACAACTGTAGAAGGGCTTATAGAGGTTATAAAAGGCCCTGACTTCCCTACTGCAGGTTTTATTCACGGACTTGGCGGGATAAGAGATGCATACAGGACCGGCAGGGGAATTATTCAGATGAGGGCAAGGGCGCTTATAGAGACAAATCAGAGGACAGAAAGGGAAAGCATCATAATTACGGAAATCCCGTATCAGGTGAACAAGGCAAAGCTGATAGAAACGATTGCAGGACTTGTCAGAGATAAAAAAATCGAGGGGATTTCTGAGATCAGGGATGAGTCTGACCGTGAGGGGATGCGTATAGTAATTGAAGTCAAGCGGGGAGAGCAATCACCGATTATCCTTAATCAGTTGTATAAGCATACCCAGATGCAGAGCAGTTTCGGCATTATAATGCTGGCCCTTGTGAACAATCAGCCGAGGGTCCTGAATCTCAAAGAGATGCTCCGCTACTTTATAGAGCACCGGAGAGAGATAGTAGTCAGGAGAAGCCAGTATGAATTAAGAAAGGCAGAAGAAAGGGCGCATATATTAGAGGGTCTTAAGATAGCCCTGGCAAATCTTGATGAGATAATTAATCTGATAAAAAGATCAAGGACACCGGATGAGGCAAAGAGTGCGCTTATTGCACGGTTTACCCTTTCAGTGGTGCAGGCGCAGGCTATTCTCGATATGAGATTACAGAGACTCACCGGCCTTGAACGTGAAAAGCTTGAGGAGGAATACAGACAGTTAATTGAGCAGATGGCATACCTTAATTCAGTCCTTGCGAGTGAAGCCCTTGTGATGAAAATAATCAAGGATGAGTTGATAGAAATAAAAGATGCTTATTCAGACATGAGGAGGACAGAGATTGTCCCTGAGACAAGAGAGATAGATATAGAGGACCTTATAGTTGAAGAGGATATGGTGATAACGATATCACACACCGGTTATATCAAGAGAAATCCGGTCACTATTTACAGGAGCCAGAAGAGGGGCGGCAAGGGAAAGATAGGGATGGAGACAAAGGAGGAAGACTTTGTCGAACACCTCTTTGTGGCATCCACGCATGACTATCTCCTCTTTTTTACTGACAGCGGCAAGGTCTACAGCATGAAAGTTCACCAGATACCGGAGGCCGGCAGACTTGCCAAAGGCAAGGCCATAGTAAATCTCCTTCAACTGAATAAGGATGAGCGGGTTACGGCTGTATTGCCTGTAAAGGTCTTCAGCGAGAATGAATATGTTGTTATGGCTACAATAAAAGGCGTGATTAAAAAGACCCCCCTCAACGCATACGGTAATATAAGGATAGGCGGCATAATAGGCATCCTGCTTGATGATGGGGATAAATTAGGGTCGGTCCGGATTACCTCAGGCAACCAGGAGATACTGCTAAGTACCCATAACGGTATGTCTATCCGCTTTAATGAAAATGAGGTAAGGACTATAAGCAGAGTGGGGAGAGGCGTGAAGGGGATTGACCTTGATGATGATGATTTTGTCGTGGGCATGGAGATTGTGCAGGACAATTCTACAATCCTTACAGTCACTGAACGTGGTTTCGGGAAACGGACAGATCTGTCCGAATACAGGATGCAGGGGCGGGGAGGAAAAGGTGTATATACGATAAAGGTAACACAAAAGAATGGCAAGGCTATGTCCGCCATCCAGGTTACTGATGATGATGAGATAATGATACTTACTACTGAAGGCATGATAATCAGGATGAAGACTAAAGATATATCAATCATAGGCCGTAATACGCAGGGTGTTAAGCTTATTAATTTAGAAGATAATGATATAGTCGTCGGTGTTGTAAAATTAGCAGAGAGGGAAGATGGAGATGTTGTTTAATATACGCCATCTTTTTATTGTTATAGTTGCCTTAATAGTATCCTCCTGTGCCTTTCCTGCCTACAGGTCACCCTATGCAGCCGGATATGTGGAAAGGGGTATAGCGTCGTGGTATGGAGAGGACTTTCATGGCAAACCGACGTCAAGCGGCGAGATATACAACATGTATGACCTGACAGCGGCCCATAAACTTATGCCCCTTGGTACAGTCGCAAAGATTACCAACTTAGACAATGACCGCTCTGTAGTGGTAAAGATAAATGACAGGGGTCCTTTTATTGATGGCCGCATCATTGATCTGTCGTACTCAGCAGCAACGGAAATTGGGATGATGGAGAAAGGTTTGTCCAGGGTTGAGATAAAGGTATTAAAATGGGGAAAGAGTTTGTCGGATTTTACTGTACAAGTAGGGTCTTTTGCAGTGGAAGAGAATGCCCTGAGGTTAAAGGAAAAATTGAACCAGAAGTATAGAGACGCTCATATAATAACATACGAAACCAACGATAAGAAATATTACAGGGTCAGGGTCGGTTCTACGAAGGATATCGGGAAGGCAGAACGCTTAGCCGAGAGGCTGTCAGAGGAAGGCTTTTCATTTTTTATTACAAGGAAAGATTAAGGGGGCTAAGGGAATTATGATCAAGTTTACAGTAAAAGAAGGTTCTGTGTTAAGGGAACGCGTAGATGCAATACTTGTCGGTATACATGAAGATGCAATTGAAAAGAGTCCCCTTGCTGCTGAGGTGAACAGGCTCCTGGGCGGGGCTATCGATACTGTGTTAAGCCGCAAATCTTTTACCGGCAAGGTTGAGCAGATAGAGGTGCTGGAGACACGGGAGAATATACCTGCAAGTTACTTTATTCTATGCGGGCTTGGGAAGGCTGGAAAAGCCGGACTTGAACAGATACGGCAGGCTATGGGGCGTGCAGTTTTGCGTGCAAGAGATATGGGATTAAAGAGAGTTGGTGTTACAACTACAGCATTTATCAATAAAATGGAAAATATTACTGTTGAGGATGCGGGAAGGGCTATGGCTGAGGGAGCTAACCTTGCCCTGTACAGATTTTCAAAATATAAGGTTAAGGAAAATGGCAATTCAAAAAATATAGATGAGATACGTTTTATTGAGGAAGAGAGGAAGAGTGCCACAGCTGTAAAAATCGGTGTTGAAAAGGGGAGGATCATCGCAGACTCGGTTAATTTTGCGAGGGACCTGATTAACCATCCTGCCAATGACATGACCCCGACGATACTTGCAGAGACAGCGAAGAAGATGGCAGGCGCCAACAGGATAAAGTGTACGGTGCTGTCAAAGCCGCAGATAGAAAAACTTGGCATGGGGGCTTATCTTGGCGTGGCTCAGGGGAGTGAGGAACCGTTACGGTTTATTATCCTCGAGTATAACGGCGGCAAAAAGGGAGAAAAGCCTGTAGTTATTGTTGGAAAGTCTATTACTTTTGACAGCGGCGGCATATCACTCAAACCGGCCGAAGGTATGGGTAAGATGAAGTATGATATGTCCGGCGGTGCAGCAACTATCGGGGTATTAAGGGCTGCATCCATGCTCAGGCTTCCGCTGAATATTGTAGGACTGCTCCCTGCAACGGAAAATATGCCGAGCGGGTCTGCCATACGTCCGGGCGATGTCCTTCGTTCCATGAGCGGAAGGACGATCGAGATTATCAGTACGGATGCGGAGGGAAGGCTTGCCTTAAGTGATGCACTCTTCTATGCTGCGAGGTATAAACCGAGATGGATTATTGATATAGCGACGCTGACAGGCGCCTGTGCTGTTGCTTTGGGCAATCATGCCATAGGCATGCTTGGCAACGATAAGGAATTAAAGGATAGAATAACAGCGGCCGGTGATAAGGTGTGGGAAAGGGTCTGGGAGATGCCGCTATGGGATGACTATGCAGAGCAGATAAAAAGTCCTGTGGCGGATATGAAAAACTCTGGCGGCAGGGAGGGCGGAGTAATAACGGCTGCAATCTTCCTCAGTAAATTTGTTGAGGACTATCCGTGGGTGCACCTCGATATTGCCAGCACAGAATGGAATGACAAGGATAAGGCATATATGCCTGCCGGTCCTACAGCAATTGGAACGAGATTGATACTCCAGCTTCTAATGGATGCCTGTTAATTATAATTTACACTTAC
>MHEI01000067.1:27140-27290 GCA_001805165.1 Nitrospirae bacterium RBG_16_43_11
ACTTTAGTGACGTTCTTTGCCTGGGCACCTTTAGGACCGGATGTAACTTCAAACTCTACTTCCTGACCTTCGCTCAAGCTCTTGAAGCCTTCTTCAGTTATGGCTGAAAAATGTACAAAGACATCTTCGCCATTTTCTTGTTCAATGAAA
>MHEI01000068.1:0-200 GCA_001805165.1 Nitrospirae bacterium RBG_16_43_11
TGTTGTATATTAATTGAAGAGTTCCCTGATAGCGTTGAAGAATTTCCCGGTTCTTCATTTTGCTCTTTAGCTGAGTCAATTTCTGCAACTGACAATGCGGGTGCTGTTGATGCATGTAGTAGAACATTCGCTGAGGATTCAGATGAAAATCCCTGTAACGGGGTTAGAAAACCCCGTCTATCGTCGATAGGCTGGACATT
>MHEI01000068.1:275-4782 GCA_001805165.1 Nitrospirae bacterium RBG_16_43_11
AATCTTTGGGGATACTTCAGAAACATAACCCCATATAACATTATCCGGATGACCTGCCAACATATCTTTAGTTATCTCAGATGGGACATACACTATAACCGCAGCGACTGCCATGTGAGCTGCAAAAGAAAACAATATCATTAATAATATCTTTTTGTTAATCATTACGATTTTCTCCACGCCGCATTTGTATGTGGAACATCGTAACACTGAAATGCATTGTCCTCTGAGATAAGACTTACGCGTGGTGTCCCTGCTACAGGATGTTTATCCACAATTACATTACAGCCATAAACATCCCGGATATTCTTTTCAGTTATGACTTCAAGTGGTGTTCCAATGGCAGAAATCCTTGCCCTGTTCATAAGCATAATTCTGTGGCAAAACAAGCTCCCAAGATTCAAATCATGCAATGAAATTATGATGGTTAATTTCTTTTCTGTATTAAGTCTCGAAAGGAGATTAAATATTTCAAGTTGATGACCTATGTCCAGGGATGTAGTAGGTTCATCCATAATCAGGATATCAGGTTCCTGAGCAAGCGCCCTTGCTATAATTACCCTCTGTTTTTCTCCTCCGGATATGTCTGTAATAGTTCTATCACGTAAATTGTCTATCCCCACCAATCTCATTGCGTCTTCTACTACTTTTTGGTCATGCGAATCCTCAAATAATCTACCCTTAAGGTGGGGAATTCTACCCAATGATACTACTTCAGCAACTGTATATGGAAAAAGAAAAGAAGACTCCTGTGGCACATAGGAAACTGTTTTTGATAGTTCATCTCTTCCAAGAAGAGAGATATCGGTTTCCCTGAGAGAGATGCGGCCTTCTTGTGGCATGTAAATCCTGGATATCAATTTAAGAAGTGAAGATTTACCTGAGCCATTGGGGCCTATAATACCAAAAAATTCACCATCCCGTATATTAAAGGAAATATCTTCGATCACCCAGTGATCTGTATATTTAAAATATATGTTATTGGCTTTATAAGCAGATTTCATACGAGTCTCCTTGTACGCAGCAAGTACAGGAAAAACGGCCCGCCGGTGATTGCAGTTATTATACCGACAGGGATCTCTGTCGGTGATACTACAGTCCTTGCGAATGCGTCAGCTACAGCAAGGAAGATCCCACCGGCAATTACAGATATGGGGAGAACCATTTTATAGTCATGTCCGGTCAGCAATCGCACAGCATGCGGGATCATAATACCAATGAAGCTTATGGGGCCGCATATAGATACTGAGGCTGCGACAAGGAGAGCTCCTCCAAGCAGGACAAGTTTTTTTACCTTTACAACATCTACTCCAAGTGTAGATGCAGTTTCATCGTCCATTGTAAGTACATTCAATGCTTTTGCCTGAGAAAAAAGAATAGCTATACCAATAAGTGAAAAGATTAAGGTTATTATTAATGAGGGATAGTCAGGCGAGCTTATGTAACCTAATAACCAGAAGACGATCTTATAGAAGTTGAGTGAGGTATTTATAGATGATAATAACAGGATAACAGCAAATATGATTGCATTGACCATAACACCTGACAGGAGCATGGTATGGGGTGGGATTTTCCCATCAACACTTCCAAGCCTGTAAACAATATATAGTGTAAACATTGCCCCTGTAAATGCAAATACTATAGTTGAGGAGATGCCGGCTATACTTATAAAGACGTTAATATATAGCGAGACTATTACTCCTAAGGCTGCTCCACTTGATATGCCAAGGACATAAGGATCGGCAAGCGGGTTCTTTAGAATTGCCTGAAATCCTGCACCGGCTGCTGCAAGTGAACCTCCTACTATCAATGATAGTAATATTCGCGGAAGCCTGACATGGAAAAGGATAGTGTTTACTGTTCCTGAGTAAAGATTGCCGGTGATTGCAGCCTTCAATCCCATTAGTGCCTCGTAAGGTCTTACTGCATCCGACCCTAAAAACAATAAAATAAATGAAACAAAAACGGAGAACACAGATATAATGGATATTGAAGATAACCAGCGTCTTAAGGTGAGTGTTTGCATGTAAATAGAATTACCCCTTTATAGATATTTCCTTGTCATTTTGATATTTGATTTTTAAATTTTGCAGTGCCATGAATATATTCATATATCTGTTCAAGTCCATCTACTATCCTTGGTCCAGGCCTGCTTATTATATCCGGGTTTATCGGATACACATTTCCATGCGTGATAGCTGATATGCCGCCCCATCTTTTCTTCCATACGTTTATTGAGTCTATCAGATCCGTGGGCGCAATAATTACCTCAGGGTCTTTCAGTATGATTTCTTCCATATCAATGCGTGGATAGCGAATAGGAGAATCTGATAACACATTAATACCGCCTGCTGTCGTTAACATATCATGAATAAAGCTCCCCGGACCTATTGATATGACAGGGTCTATGCTGACAAGGTACATAACCCTCTTTTGACTGCCAGCCACTGTTTTCTTCTTAATATTATCAATTCTGCGGGTTAAGGCATTTACCCCGGTTAATGCAATATCAACCTGACCAGTAATGTTGCCGATGACCTTAATCTCCCGGAGGACATCACTAATGCTATGAGGATTCATAACATACACATTGATTTTCATCCGTTCAAGTTCTTCTACTATATCAGGACGATTCCCTTCTGCCGTAGCAAAGACGATGTCAGGCCGCAGAGAGATAATTTTTTCGATACTTGGACTTATAAGCCATCCTACCTTTGGTTTTAGTTTTGCCTCTTCAGGATAGTCACAAAAATCAGTAACTCCTGCAATCTTATCCCCTAATTGCAGGAAGAAAAGGATCTCTGTTATGTTCGGGGCGAGAGATATAATACGTTCAGGCTTTTTAGTTATCTCTATATTTCTTCCGATGTCGTCAGTAAATGGTTTTGCATAAATACAGTCTGAAAAATATAGGGTTATAGAAAATATCAGAAAAGATACTACGCATAATCTTTTAAAGTGAAGAGGTGAAGTCATAATTTTTTTCCTGTCCTGAAAATAAAAAATCCCCAAAGCCATAATAACGGCCCTGAGGATTGCACCCTGTTTCTTCACCCTGCAGGAATTTTTGGAACCACTCTTCCGGCGGTTACAATATTCTATGTATGTTTACCAATGTTTACCAGGCAGGTCTTCTGGTTTATGGATCATCCTATTGACTGCACCTTCCCGGGATTTATGTATATCCCAGTGGTAAATAACAGTCTTCGTCCCCATTTACAGCGGCGGGACCACCCCTGATTCTCACAGGGTTCCCTCTTGGCTTGGATTTCAATCCTAAGCGCACCTGGATTATGTCTATACTTATAGACCAGTTTTGGAGTGCGTGTCAAGTAATTTTAGTATTGGTGTATAAGAATGATATATAAGTCAGAATGGGACCTTAACATGAAATCCAATGGAATCCTTACTAAAGGTAAAATATGGAATGACTTTATCCTCACCTGAAACTACCCTGTAGCCATTAAGTAGTGACTGTGACAAGGCTGCGGCGAGTATTGCATCCTTGCTTATCCCTGTCTCTCTATGAAGGATATTGGGGTCGGCCTCCGGATTATCTTCATTGAAATAGTATGTGTAAACAGTGTACCACAGGAAATCCGTACCACTAAAGAAAAGGAGGGCTTTGTTATAGGCTGAAGGCTGTTTACGGAACCTGTAAAGTGCATATTCAAAGCTCATATTTGCCCCGACCTCGCCTCCCAGCGCAAAAGACGGATATGCATTATCGTCAATCTTTCTGGTTGAGGTATAACCAAGAAAAAGATTGTTTTTTTGTTTGCTCATAAAGGAGACTGAAATACCTTCAGCACCAACAGAACTTCCTACTATGGCATGACCATACTCATGAACTGTAAGGTTTGTTACGAAGGCTGTACCAATCTGAACAATATCCTGAAGATCGGGCTCAAAAGCCTTGACTGGCTGAGCGGCCATGAGGACTACTGCTATAAGGATACTGATAAGTATCTTCATTTTCCCCTCCTGGCCGAAGTGGGAAATAAAAAAGCCCATTACCACCAGAATGGTAATGGGCTTTAATCCATCATCCACTTCGGCATCCCCGCTGCCCTCTTATCAGAGGGCCGGTGGCTTTGCGTCCTACCGTTACCGGCAGTTTGCTATTATCGGTGGTCAAAATTTATATGTAGTTTATAGTATTAAAAATATCATATAGTTCAGATATGTCAAATAATTATCTTGAATACCCGTATAGAGTTTCTGAGCTTGCCAGACCAACAAAACGATCGAATGTCATGTCTGATTCAAAGTATAAAATCCTGCCGGATGCATCTGCGTAACTAACAGCATCTGCCTTGTCAATTATCTTATTCGTAATCGGGTCTTTTGCAAATCGTACAGAGGGATTCTCTTGTATATTTAATGCATATCCTTCACCGTTGGCAAAATACGTCTTGCCATTTATACGAATGGCCACCTGCGGTCCTGCTTCAAAACGATTAGTTACCATATTTACTTCAGTTGCCTTTACCTTATTTAACCACAA
>MHEI01000068.1:4825-8349 GCA_001805165.1 Nitrospirae bacterium RBG_16_43_11
CTCCAAACGTACCTGGGCATAATAATTCTGTCTTACAGATTCTAACAACGGTATAGCATTAGACTCAACCGCCGGACCAGAGGCATAGCTGTATCCACCCCAAAAAACGCCAGTGAAGAATAGCGCTAAAATTGACTTCTGTAGAAATTTATTAATACTTCCTTTTCTCATAACTTTCCTCCTCTTATTATGTTGATTTAACATGTTGATATTTGATTCGCATTGTATGCAAACTGGCTAAAAACGTTGCAATTACAGTGCCAAAGCAACCAATACCTTATTGGCTCCCCGGGCAGGGCTCGAACCTGCGACCTAGCGGTTAACAGCCGCTCGCTCTGCCTATTGAGCTACCGGGGATTATTAAGTTTAAAATATTGAATATTATATAAAAATGACGATAGATAAGTCAATGATTTTATGATTTATGATGACCGATTACATGGATTCTCTTAACCTTACTATTACCTGTCTTGTTATTTCTTTCAATGTTTCAAACACACCGTCCCCTTTTATAGCAACAGCGTCAAAATGAGATGCCCCGGAGAAGTTAATAATCCTGTCTATCTCTTCAACAGGCAATATGTTTGGAAGATCTCTCTTATTATATTGAAATACAAGTGGAATATGGTTAATATCTGTTTCCTGTTCAAAAAGATTTTTCTTTAAGTTATCCATACTTTCGATATTTGCATCCATTCTTTCAATCTGTGAGTCTGCTACGAACACAATACCATCAACTCCTTTTAGAATAAGCTTCCGGCTATCATCATAAAATATCTGTCCTGGTACTGTGTGCAGATGGAATTTAAGTGAAAATCCGTTCAGAGTACCAAGGAAAATCGGGAGAAAGTCAAAAAAAAGGGTGTGCTCAGTTTCCGGAGACACAGAGATTAACTTACCTTTACTCTCGGGATTGGTATTGTTGAAAATATACCTTATGTTAGCAGTCTTACCGCATAGTCCTGGTCCGTAATAAACAACCTTACAGTTTATTTCATGGGTTGAGTAGTGTATGTTTGACATAAATAAGGGTTCAAGGGGTCGGGTCTTTTTATAAGAGTGGATTAGCAGCCATTGCCTTGAGTCTCTCCCACCTTCGGTCTACTTCCTTCTGTAATGATTCAACAACTGCCTTATATTCCGGTTTTCCGAGGTGTTTTGTCTTCCCCATAAGCTTCAGCCATTCTGTAACCGGCGACTTCTTCCCCTTTTCCTCCGGGTCATAACTAATTGTAGTGACCCCATGTTCAACCTCATATAATGGAAAGAAGCAACAATCGGTTGCTGCCTGTATTATTTCAAGTCCAATCCTCTCTTCACTCTTCCACTCAAGAGGACATGCAATAAGAATCTTTCCATAAACAGTCCCCTCATTCTTTGCGTAGTATTGGGCCTTAGTTGCCTTTTTTATGAGGTCTCTGTATTGAGTCGCTATCCCTGTAAATACATAAGGGATATTACAGGCAGCCATTATCTGAGCAGTATCCTTATGCTGCATCTTGTTGCCGTACTGATAAGGCCCGACATGAGATGTGGAGGTTGCATGCCCCAAAGGTGTAGAGAACGAGAGCTGTGCACCCGTATTCATATAACCCTGATTATCATATTCAAGGATTATAAGATTATTATTTCTCAAAGCTGTACCTATAGCATGCCCCATACCTATATCCATTCCGCCATCGCCGGTAATCATCACAAATGTTATATCCTCAGTGGCCGGTATCTCTCCCCTTCTCTGTCGTTCCCTGAATGCCTCTACAACTCCTGCAAGGGTTGGTGCACCGCTCTGAAACAGGTTATGTATATATGTGACATTATGTGATGAATAGGGATAACCTGTTGTTACCACCATTGCACAACCGGTGTGATACAGCACTACTACATCCCCCTGAATTCCCTTGAAAAAGGTATCAAGGCCCGGGAATATCCCGCATCCTGAGCATGCTGAATGCCCCTGAGCAATTCTTTTTGGTACTTCATTAAGTGGTCTTGCACTTACCCCTTTAATGTCCCATTTGCCGGTTGTATCATCCCTGTTGACCTTTATTATCCCGGGGGACATTTCCTCTCTTGTCAGAGGATTCTGAACCTGTCCGGGGATGAAACTCAGGTCGCCTGGTGTGGCGCCAACATATTCAAATGGTACATTTACCTTCCCTTTATTTGCAGTATCAACAGCTTCCCTGAGCATATCTACTGCATCTTCCACATAAAACTCCTTGCCACCCAGCCCATATATGCGGCTTAGAACAAGAGTCCTGTTTTCAGGATCATCCTTCAGTGCGGCCTTTACTTCTATACTCATGTTGCCACCCCAGCCTCCAAATGATTCCTGTCTGTCTGCTACACATATTGCCTTGACCTTCTTCATGCAGTCCCTGATTTCTCTTGCAGGAAATGGCCTTATCACATTCGGCATCATAACTCCGACCTTAAAACCTTCAGAACGTAGTCTGTCAACAGCCTCTTTTGATGTCTCATAGGCGGAATTCAGAATAACAAGCGCTACCTCAGCGTCTTCCATCATATATGTATCGAGAAGGCCGTAGCGCCTTCCACTAATCTGGTAGTAACCCTCAAACACCTCATCCAGGTGATGGTAAGCTGCCTCCATAGCCATTGATTGCTGTTTCTTGTTATTAATAAGGTCAGGGTCGTTCATATACGGCCCTATGGTGACAGGATTCTTTGGATCTATTGATATATATTTGGGCGGATGAAAGCCTATGAACTCCTGTATTACCTGTTTATCTTCAAAATATTGAACCCTGCGCTTCTGATGGCTTGTAAAAAAACCATCATAGGCAACAATTACCGGAAGCCGCACATCTTCAAGCTCACCAATCTTAACACCTATAAAGTTCATGTCATAAGCAGCCTGAGGGTCTTTAGCCAGGAGAATAATCCATCCACAATTGAGGGCCATCATAACATCACTATGATCACCTCTTATGTCAAGTGGTCCTGAGACTGAGCGCATGACAAGGTCAAGCAACATGGGATATCTTGTACCAGACTGGACAGGCATTTGTTCCATGGCATACAGAAGTCCCTGGGCAGACGTGGCATTAAACACCCTTGCTCCTGTTGTTGAAGCCCCATAACAAATAGCCGCAGCGCCATGTTCGCCTTCACCAGGGATCATAAGAATATCATGCTCCCCTTCTGCCTTCATCTCATCCAGATTTTCAGCTATCTCAGTTGATGGCGTAATTGGGTAGTAACCCATAACATGAAAATTGATCTGACTTGCTGAAAGGGAAGCCATTTCATTTCCACTCAAAAATCCGGTTAACTGTTTGGCCCCCTTTTTTACTTCTGCCTCCATAACTCCTCCTTATAGACTGATAACATATCCCGGCATAATCATTATTTCCTGAATGAAAGTGGCACAGTTATCTCATCAACATTATAGTCACTCTCTTTTCCTATTGAAATGGCCTTTGGTTTACAAATCCATACACATTGCAAACATCCTTTGCAGTAGTTATAGTCAATGCCCTTAAGAAATATAGCCTCTTTAC
>MHEI01000069.1:0-572 GCA_001805165.1 Nitrospirae bacterium RBG_16_43_11
TGTCCTCTCCTTTTCCATTTTTTGTTGATTTATCTCTGTCATGATATTAAAATCATTAAGTGATCAGACGTACATTCAAATATTAATGCCCATATAATCAAGGAAGGATTAGTGGACGTTGACGGGTTAACTGATTTTAAATACCAAAGATAAATTCTTTAACTTGCAGAGGCATTAAATTGCTAAAATTGAAAGATATTAAGCTGTAATCTAAGCAAAGCAACGAAATTCTATGAGGCACTGCTTCTGACAAACCATGAAAATACCCCGTTTAGGTGATTTACACAGATACTTAAAAGTGTTATTGTAATAATGAGATTGATTCTCAATATCAACCTCTTTACAGGGGAGGTGATCCAGATGAATATACCTGAATTAATTGCGTATGTTACCATCGGATACTTCTTTGTGACTCTAACAGTGCTCTATGTACTTAGTATGAGTAATGTCTCTATAGAAAAGAAGGGTGGAGAGAGTAGGAAAGACAGAGACATATATAAGGAGAATGAAGAGTATCTGAAGGCGGCTTGAGTTAATCTCAAGAAGGGATGGAATGCCCCGGGATTCTAACC
>MHEI01000069.1:713-1522 GCA_001805165.1 Nitrospirae bacterium RBG_16_43_11
TCCTTGATAATATGCCCCAATAAAGTAACATCTGCAATAAAGTAACTTGACGTCCTTCTCCCTATTTTGTTAACATCACATAACATTTTTAAGGGGAATCCTTAAAGATATAATGTCCCGGAGGTGTTTTATGTTGAATCATGATATGGAAGAGGCGGTTACCTTTGATGACGTTGTGCTGGTGCCTTCGCGGGCAGATATTCACCCCAAAGATGTTGACACAAGCTCACGACTGACAAAAAATATTACGTTAAATATACCTATTGTTAGTGCTGCCATGGACACTGTGACAGAGGCACGGCTTGCTATTGCAGTTGCAAGGGCCGGCGGCATTGGGATTATGCACAGGGCTATGCCTCCTGAGAAGCAGGCCATCGAGGTGGAGATGGTGAAGAAGTTCGAGAGCGGCATGATCATGCATCCTGTTACAATCTCACCTCATCAGAAGATATATGATGCGCTTGACATTATGAAGAGGTACAGGATCTCCGGCATCCCTGTGACTGAGAATGAAAGATTGGTCGGGATACTCACCAACAGAGACTTGCGGTTTGAAAAGAGGCTTGAGCTTACAGTGGCTGAGGTCATGACAAAGGATAATCTTATCACCGCGCCTGTTGGTACTACTCTGGAAGATGCAAAGGAAATCCTGCAAAATAACAGGATTGAGAAACTCCCTGTAGTGGATGAAGCCTTTAACCTTAAAGGTCTTATTACAATTAAGGACATCGAGAAGAGGATTCAGCACCCTAACGCATGTAAAGACCAGATGGGCAGGCTAAGGGTCGGCGCTGCTGTAGGGGTTGGTG
>MHEI01000069.1:1609-4745 GCA_001805165.1 Nitrospirae bacterium RBG_16_43_11
TTTTGGAGATGGTTGAGTATATCAAAAAGAGATTCCCTGACATGAGTGTCATAGCAGGTAATATTGCTACCTCAGAGGGGGCAAAGGACCTGATAAATGCAGGAGTAGATGCGGTTAAGGTGGGTGTTGGTCCCGGTTCGATATGCACTACGAGGGTTGTGTCAGGCGCTGGTATGCCTCAACTAACGGCAATATCAAAATGTTCTGAGGTTGCAAAATCGTATGGTGTTCCTGTTATTGCTGATGGCGGGATTAAATACTCAGGCGACATAGTGAAGGCTATCGCAGCAGGTGCTGATGTTGTTATGATAGGAAGTCTTTTTGCAGGGACTGAGGAGAGCCCGGGCGAGGTTGTTTTACTCCAGGGCAGGAGTTACAAGGTGTATCGCGGCATGGGCTCCCTTGGTGCGATGGAGCGCGGAGGCAGGGACCGTTATTTCCAGGAAGGTGAGACAAGTGAAAAGAAGCTTGTTCCTGAAGGCATAGAGGGAAGGGTTCCTTATAAAGGGACGCTTTCTGCAGTGATATATCAGCTTGTTGGCGGATTGAGGTCCGGTATGGGTTACTGCGGGTGTGGTTCCATCGAGGAGTTAAAGTCAAAGGCAAGGTTTGTGCGGGTTACTGCTGCCGGTTTCAGAGAAGGTCATGTTCATGATGTGATAATTACAAAAGAGGCGCCGAATTATCACCTTGAGGGAGAGGTGTAATGTAACATTATGAGAGACATTCATTCAGACAAAATACTCGTACTTGACTTCGGTTCCCAGTACACCCAGCTTATCGCGAGACGTGTAAGAGAGGCAAAGGTCTATTCCGAGATAATGCCGTACAATGTGCCCTTCGCCAAAATAAAAAAATTCAATCCAAAGGGGATTATACTGTCGGGTGGACCTTCAAGTGTCTATCAGAAGGGTGCTCCAATATGTTCACCCGGGATATTTAATCTGAATGTGCCTGTGCTCGGTATCTGCTACGGTATGCAGCTCATGACGCACCTGTTCGAAGGAAAAGTCGGCAGGGCAGAGAAGAGGGAATATGGGAAGGCAGAGCTATACATTGATGACGACACTAATGTCCTTGAGGGGCTTGGTAATGGTACGGTCGTTTGGATGAGTCATGGAGACAAGATTGAAACGCTGCCGGAAGGTTTTTCCACTATAGGACATACTGCAAACTCTCCCATCGCTGCTATGGGAGATGACCAGAGGAGACTCTACGGCCTTCAATTTCATCCGGAGGTAGTACACACACATAATGGTACTAAGATACTTCATAATTTCGTTTACAATATATGCGGATGTTCAGCCACATGGACGATGAAGTCGTTCCTCGACTATTCCATAGAGAACATCAAGAGAAAAGTCGGCCGCAGGCATGTCATATGCGCACTCAGCGGAGGGGTTGATTCTACGGTAGTAGCCACTCTTGTAAGCCGTGCAGTCGGCGGGCAGCTTACGAGTATCTTTGTCAACAACGGCCTGCTGCGTAAGGGTGAGGCAGAGAAGGTTCAAAATATGATTAACGAAACCTTACACTTAAACCTCCGGTACGTAGATGCCTCTGATTTATTTCTAAAAAAACTCGAAGGTGTTACTGACCCTGAGAAAAAACGGAAGATTATAGGAAGAGAATTTATCAGGGTGTTTGAAAAGGAGGCAAAGAAGATAGGAAAGGCTGAGTTCCTTGCCCAGGGGACATTATATCCTGATGTGATAGAGAGTGTATCTTTTAAGGGTCCGTCAGCGACTATTAAGACACATCACAATGTGGGAGGACTCCCGACTAAGATGCAATTCGATCTTATTGAGCCGCTGAGAGAGCTATTCAAGGACGAGGTGCGTGTCCTTGGTAAAGAGCTTGCCATACCTGATGAGATTTTGTGGAGACAACCTTTCCCAGGCCCCGGTCTCGCAATAAGGGTGCTTGGTGACATTACAGAAGAGAGACTGTATATATTGAGAGAGGCAGATGCAATCGTTCTGGAAGAGATAAAGAGAGAGGGGCTTTATAAAGATATATGGCAGTCCTTTGCAGTGCTTCTTCCTGTTAAGACTGTAGGAGTGATGGGTGACGAGAGGACGTATGAAAATGTCATTGCACTCAGGGCCGTAACAAGCATGGACGGGATGACAGCAGACTGGGTAAAACTCCCTTATGAGCTTCTTGGCAGGATATCAAACAGGATAATTAATGAGGTTAAAGGGGTGAACAGGGTAGTGTATGATATTAGCTCGAAGCCTCCAAGTACTATAGAATGGGAATAATTATGCAGGAACGATTACAAAAGATTATATCAGCAGCAGGCGCTGCATCGAGACGGAAGGCTGAAGAGCTTATCGTTGAAGGGTGTGTGACTGTCAACGGACGGATTGTCAGAGAACTCGGTACTAAGGCTGACCCGGAAAAGGACGCGATAAAGGTCAGCGGGAAGCTTATTCATCTTCCTCAAAGCAAGACTTACATCGTCTTAAACAAACCGAGGGGGTTCATTACATCCATGAAGGATCCGGAGGGAAGGCCGGTTGTAACAGAACTGCTCAAGGGTGTTAAGGCAAGGGTCGTCCCGGTCGGGCGGCTTGACTACGATACCGAAGGTCTGCTGATTATGACAAACGATGGAGACCTTGCACATTCTCTTATGCACCCGTCTCATGTGATATCCAAGATATACTTAGCCAAGGTCAAAGGGATTATTGAGGATAAAGCGATTGAACGATTAGAAAAAGGGGTAAAGCTCAGAGAGGGTGTTACTGCGCCGGCAAGAGTCAAAAAGTTAAAAAAGAGTGTCGCTAACTCATGGGTTGAGATTACTGTACACGAAGGGAGATACCGTCAGGTCAGAAGGATGCTGGAGGAAGTTGGATACCCGGTGATAAAGCTTATACGTGTAACTTATGGGTCTTTAGCGTTGGGAAATGTCCCCCTTGGCAAATACAGGCATCTGACTTCGGATGAGGTAAAACTCCTCAAGGATGAATCGGCAGGCATTAGTAAAAAGGTAGCAGTACGCAGGTAGCGCCGGCCATACAAGGATATAAATATGAAACGCACACATTACTGCGGTGAACTAAGAAAGAGCGACATAGGCAATAAAATCTCACTTACCGGCTGGGTACACAGGAGAAGAGATCACGGC
>MHEI01000069.1:4792-5769 GCA_001805165.1 Nitrospirae bacterium RBG_16_43_11
TGTGTTCAATCCGGAACGTGACAGCAATGTACATAAGATAGCCCATGAATTGAGGAGTGAATATGTTATTGCAGTAGATGGTGAGGTTTCTGCAAGACCTCAGGGCACTGAAAACAATAGACTCCCCACAGGTGAGGTAGAGATACTGGCTAATAGCCTTGAGATACTTAATACCTCAAAGACCGCCCCCTTTCCGATAGATGAGGAGACAGAGGTTGCAGAAAATTTAAGGCTCAAATACAGGTATCTGGATTTAAGGCGGGAGAAACTCAGAAATAATCTGTTATTCCGTTACAGATTTATCAGCTCAGTCAGAGATTTTCTTCATACAAAGGGTTTCATTGATGTAGAGACACCGTTCCTGACAAAGAGTACACCTGAAGGTGCAAGGGACTACCTGGTTCCGAGCAGGCTTAACCCGCGTAACTTTTATGCACTCCCGCAGTCGCCGCAGCTCTTTAAGCAGATCCTCATGGTAGCAGGGTTTGACCGCTACTACCAGGTTGTAAAATGTTTCAGGGATGAAGACCTCAGGGCAGACAGACAACCGGAGTTTACACAGATTGATATTGAGATGTCCTTTGTTGACCGTGAGGATGTTATTTCACTGATGGAAGAGATGCTCGCAAAGGTGATAAAAGAGACAAAGGGGATCGAAGTAATGACACCCTTTCCGAAGATGTCATATAAAGAGGTGATAGACAGGTATGGTATTGACAAACCTGATCTGCGCTTCGGTCTTGAATTGAAAGACATATCAGATATTGCATCCGGCGTTGAGTTTAAGGTCTTTAAACAGACGATTGAGCAGAAGGGCATTGTGAAAGGGATTTCATTGCCAGGTCTTGCAGGCTCTTCACGAAAGGAGCTTGATGACCTGACTGAGTTTGCAAAGGGATATGGAGCCAAAGGACTTGCATGGGTAAAGATTACAGGGAACGGGTTTGAAGCCCCCATTACCAAGTTCTTCACACAGG
>MHEI01000070.1:0-3047 GCA_001805165.1 Nitrospirae bacterium RBG_16_43_11
TAGGTTTGGCGTAGAGGATATGAGTAGAGAGGAGTTTGACGCTAAAATGGTATATGTCACTTCTAAATGTCTTTGCACAACGAACTGTCCAACATATGTCAAGGGTGACTCTCCAATCGGTTACTGTTTTCCTATGGTGGGAACGAGCAAGAATATAAAATGGGAGAAGGATTGTCTTTGCGAAACGTGTCCTGTTTATAAGGAATACGACCTGACCCATACACATTACTGCACGCGCTGCTCGCAGGTTTGTCAGGCATACAAGATGGAGATAGGCGCCGGACATGAATAATCTCAGTTTCATATTTATAACTGTTTAAGAAAAGAAAGGGAGGAATAATTTGGAGATTACAACAGCAGAGCAGGCAAAAGAGACCATACTAAAATGGCTCAAGGAGAATCATCATCAAATTGAAGACTACAAAGATCAAAATGCGCATTTTCATTTTGAGATTGATTTTCCTGTCGGGACAATGAAAAAAGAAAGGATTATTCAGCCTAATGATTATCCACAGCTCATCCTGGTTCTGAACGGTGTATCAATAGCGCCGGAGCATGCCGATCATCTGAAGAAGATGAAGGATGACGAACGGGAAGGCTTTTATAATGAAATACGAAAAGACCTGATGTTTTCAGATGTCAGTTATGACCTGAATCTCGATCCCGAAGGCATTGCCAAGCAGGTGCAATTCTCGTATGAGTTCTATTTTGACGGCCTTACAAAGACTCAGTTGTACAAAGCCTTGTTAATGAATTACAGGGTGTTGTTGTATTTCGTAACAAAATTTAATGATAAATTTGGCGTCCCGGAGATGAAGCAGTCTCCTGAAACGCTTAATGCCTAATATGAGGTTAATATCAAATGTCAGAGAATCATCTTAGAATTAAATACAGGTGTCAGCATCCGGACTGTCAGATAAAGATGTGCCGGACCGGAGAAATAGATATTGATGAAGCGGAATTTAAAGGGCTATCTTCATCTGCTGCTGATGAGACGTTGTTTAAAAGTCCTCGCGGTATATGCCGCCTTGGATATCCGCAGACCTTTAAGGCATCAGAGGTAAGAAGAGTAAGTGAAATATCTGATGAAGTTGATGTGGAGAGAGTTGCAGAAGTGTATGATCCGGTCTCAATCCTAAGAGAAGACCATCAGAGAGTACTCAGGAGACTTGATCTTATTGAGGATCAGATCCTCAGAAGAGATATAAATGGACTCTGGATTGCCCTGGCTGAGGTAGAGAACGATATTGTATTACACTCTATCCGTAAAGAAGAAGGTGTTCTCTTTCCGCTTTTGACGAAGTTAGATTCAACGAATGATAAGTACATTGAAATCATGAAGGAGGACCACAGAGAATTGATAGTCCTCCTTCATTCTATAAGGTATGCAATGTGTGATGATGATATTCCTGATAATATCCTTCGTTCAGCTTTATCCAATTTAAGAAGTCATATAAGCAAAGAGGATGAAGAGTTCTTTGACATGATTGACGAAAGTCTTGATGCAGAAAGCAGGAGAATCCTCCTTGAAGGTATGGACAGTGCGGAAAAGGTTCATGTAGTAATTAAGGCTGGAGAGCGCACGAAGGGGATTCATAATCATGAAGATGATACACCTGATCAATGGAAATATAGGGAGGCTTTATCTGCTGCAAAACTGCTTGCCGAGAAGGATCACTGTCATTGAGATGACACGGAAAGTATTGATTGTTCTATTTATTGCCTTGATGTTCTGCGGTTGGAATTCTGGTCCGGAAGCGGCTACGATCTATGTAAGAGATAACTATAATACCATTCAGGATGCTATAGATAGTGCGCTCGCCGGTGATACTGTAATTGTCAGAGAAGGCGAATATCCCGAAAATATAAAGGTTACAAAACCGCTGACAATCAAATCAGAAAAAGGTCCCGATAAAACCATTGTTAAGGCTGCAAAGTCCGGTGAACCCGTATTCTATATTTCTGAGATGAAAAATGCCGCAATAATTGGTTTTACTGCAAAAGAATCTTCAATAGCAGGAATTTATCTAAATAAGGCCGACAACATCGAGCTTAAAAACAACAAGACTCCTCAAAACAGGAATGGTATATTCCTCTATTCATCAAATGATAACATCCTCACAAATAACAATTCTAATGAGAATGACCTCACAGGTATTTATCTTGAGTCTTCTCATAATAACACCCTGGAAAAAAATGAGGCAAATTCCAATAAGGAAAAAGGGATATTCCTCAATGCATCCAACAACAATAACCTTATACATAACATTGCGAGCCGTAATGAGTGGAATGGTATTACGCTGTGGGTTTCCAATAACAACAGGGTGGAGAAGAATGAGGTCATGAGAAATACTTACAGTATTGTACTCAGTGGTTCGATGGGTAATGTTCTGAATGAGAACCATACATGGACTAACCTGTATATTATACTACCAATAATCCTGATATACATCGGGGTTATTATGTTCTTTATACAAAGAAAGATATTTAGTCTTTTTTATAGTGAGATATGACAGCTATAACCAGAATATTGGATTTTAATACAATTGTGGCATCCATCGGTCTGATAATGGCCACCATGAGCCTTATTACAGGGATACAGACTGTAAAACAAGACAGGGGGTCTGCTGTGATGATGGTGAAGATGCACAAGCTTGACGGCTATGTAACCTGTCAAATTTACCTTGCGGTCGCTGTGCTTTCGCTCAGTAATGGCGGTTTTAAGCTATGGCCTGTAATTGGGTGGATTGCCGGTCTTGTATTGATTATCGTAAAAATAGCGGTAGTCAGAAACATAAAATTCCGTAAATACAGCAGCAGGCTTGGAATTATGCTGTTTCTGGCGTGGTTGTTTATTATCTACAGGCATATAACATAGTAAATCGTCGCTGTCCCTATTTACTATTGCAGCCTAACTTCTGTCTCCACTTCTTTATTGTGTTTTCCGTATCTGATTCTTAATTGACCGGTTTCATCCACGCAAAATGTTATTGATGTGTCGTCTTCAACAGGTTCGTCATAATATAAGGTTATTATCCTTAAATCCT
>MHEI01000070.1:3076-4091 GCA_001805165.1 Nitrospirae bacterium RBG_16_43_11
AGTACCATATCATCTGCCGGCTTAATCACCTGCTTAATAAATTCCATGTCACCTTCCTTTTCCCATCTTCTTACAATATACCTGTCAGATACTTCGAATAGTTCAAGGTAGATTTGACTTTGTTCCCCCAGTGTCTTAGCCGGTATAACCCTGAATGTCTTTTCAAAAGGATAGGATTCACCCTTCTCAAATAATATCTCATATGCAAAAGTGACATCTTTATCTTTGGTTTTATAACGTATGGCGTATGCCAGCCTGAGATGCTTATCGCTTATTTTTCTTGTGGCGTAGAGTGCTGCTCCCGTAGCTACTGCTGTGAACGGGCTGTGGTTATATATGCAATTCTGCTTGTAGAGTATCGGGAAGAGCGCCTCGATCTTCTCTTTAAATGATGGTATTTGAGATGATCCCCCTGTCAATAATACTGCCTCAATCTTTTCCTTTTTTACCCCAACCTTCTCAGCCCTCCAAAGCACATAAGATATTGTCCTGTCAACTGTACTGTAGAAACCGTGTTTATTAAGAATCTCCTCAATATCTTTCCTGCTTATAGTGCATATTTCATAATTATTCCAACTGAAACCAACTTCTTTATAATCGGAGAGTGCGATCTTAATCTCTTCTGCTTTATCAATTAATTCCCTTGGCGGTTTATCACCTTCTTTTCCCAGTTTTTTAAATAAATAGTCGGCAATCCATATGTCTATATCGTGACCGCCTAATACCTTTGATCTGTCAGGTTTGGCAACTACATGTGACTCGTTTATATTCAGCCTTGCTATCATCACATCAAGGGTGCTACCTCCAAAATCAATCATGAGTACTATCTTGTCATCTTTTTCTGCCATCTGATAACCGAGAGCTGCGGCAAGGGGTTCCTCAAGTATTTCCACGTCTATTCCCTTAATAGTCCTTTGTACGATCCCTTTTACCGCCTTACCGTAATCTGGAAATCCAATGGGGGCGGTAATATAAAGTTTGTCAGTCAGACTCTTTGAAAAAACAGAATGCCATA
>MHEI01000070.1:4186-5939 GCA_001805165.1 Nitrospirae bacterium RBG_16_43_11
TTCTTGAAATTTGACACAATCTCATCACTACCCACGGCCGTCCCGATGGAGTCTGTTTTTAGATTGAGAATGGTGGGAATGATCGGAATATCATCGTAGTGCCTTGAAATGTTCTTCAATTCCACGAACTCAGGCTGCATATCCCACTTCCTCTTCATTATAATTGTATTGGTGGCCCCAAGGTCTATAGACATACATTCTTTGACTACAGCCTTTGCTCCGTCTGACTGTGCCGGATGACTTTCCTTGGAAAGATGATACTCTTTGACAAAATTCGGCCGTTCGATCTCGCATCCGTGAAAGCTGTTCTTGAGGTTTTCAAGGTGTTCAACTATTTTGATTACTGCAACCCTTAAGGCCTTGGGTTGAATCCAGACATGAGTATAAGGTTTAAGTACCTCGATGAAACGTATATCGTTTAAGAGGATGCCGAAGCTCTCAAGGTCCTTCGCAAGTATATGGGCATATTTGTCCTTGGTGAATTTTGACTTCTTGGCATCATGTACCCCTTTTTCTTCCATCATGAGGAGGAAATCTACAACCTCCATAGGCGTAACATCCTTTATCCTCCTTTTGACTGTATAGAAATCAAGGACGCTGACTAATGCATCGTTTAATTGAGGAAAGAAGTCAGCAGTCTTGGGAAAGAGCTTTAAAACATCTATTAATGCATGTACCCTGACAATAGGATCTACAATATCAGATGCAGCTATATATGCCTCTGACATTGTGTGTTTGTATATGGAAGCTAATTCAGACGTTCCTGAAAGCTCCTCAGCAATATAACAGAGGGCATACTTCCTGTAAAAAGGCTCCTCAATAGTGACTGCCGCTGCTATGGCAAGCTTTATAGCCTCTTTGTACAGGTTCAGAAATTCTCCTGATTTTGGGATCTCCTTTGCAACACCAAGGAGTGTGTACTGCCTGTAGAATTCGACATCACTGCTTTTGGGGAGTGTCTTTGCAATTTGTCTGAGTCGTTGTTGATCATATTGAGGTTGATTTATATTGACAGCTAAGTTCAGCGCCAGCTTAAATGCCCGTAAACGAAGATGATTATATTCCTGCGTTCTGGGTATTTCATCAATAATACTGAGAAGGGCATGCACCCTGTGCTGAGAATCCCTGATCTCATCTGCCGCCTTAATGGCATAATTTATGGCCGCAATAAACAGTGTTTGATAGTCATCTTTTTTGGGAAGGTCATGTGTAATATCTATCAGGGCATCTTTTCTCAATCGAGGGTCTACTATTTCATTGGCCGCCCGTATAGATTGTGAGATGACCTCTAAGTTCAGAAGATGAAACTCTGCTGACACGGGTAATTCACGGGCGATTGACAGAAGAAGCCACTTTCTTTCTGAAGGGTTTTCAATGCGTGATGTTAATTGAACGCATAACTGGTATCCGGCAATGAATTCAACACTCTTTGGTATCTCTTTGATACAACTTACACATTGGGACAAAATCTTCTTTTTTGATTCCGGGTCTATTACATACCCGACCTTTGGGAATGTCTCGAGAATGCACGCTATATTTTTTTCACTCCCATTCGTGAATTCCTGATTTACCGGTTTTTTATCCTGAGTCTGTGTCTTTTTCATCATGCCACCTTACTGAAACCTGTATGTGTAACTGCACCATCAGCGCCTATTATCAGCTCTGCCTTTCCCTGCATAATAAAGTCACCTTCATTGTACCTGCTGCTCAGGAAGAGTAATTTCTGGTTAGTTGAGCCGCGGGCAAGCAGGGT
>MHEI01000070.1:6094-6306 GCA_001805165.1 Nitrospirae bacterium RBG_16_43_11
AGGAGACGCAAAAGACCCCTGCGCTGATAAAAGGGGTCACCGCCGCTAACTGTTATTCCTTCGATTCCAGGACGGAAGAATTTATTTAACAGAGATGTGGGTGCATATTCTGCAATTATTTTGAATGGATGTGTTTCCGGATTAAAACATCCGGGACATTTGTTATTACAACCCTGGAAGAAGATCACCATTCTTTTGCCGGGGCCGTTTAT
>MHEI01000070.1:6374-10759 GCA_001805165.1 Nitrospirae bacterium RBG_16_43_11
ACTCTGCTATTCCCTCTCAATTTTTAACTTTTTTTCAAGGGCTATTTCAGTCTCATCCTTTACATCAATTTTTTCAACATTACCCAAAAGATCCCTTAGCTTGTTGGCAACGTCCATGCAATCTTTAAATACAGATGAATCCACTTCAACCTTCCCGTCTTTAGTTATTTTTATCTTTATTTGCCTGTCCATAAGCTCCTGATCTTTATTTCCTCATTGCTATACACTCATTGCTCATTGCTGTATGTTACCCCTTCAGCATAATAACAATCTCCCCAGCCTCTTCTGTCTCCTTTGCAATCTCAAAGTCAAGCGGTAGATTGTCTTTTATGGACTCATATGCATATAACTGTTTCATCCTGTCACTGATTTCACGTGCAGGGCGCGCAATACCCCCAATTTCATAATTACTGTTTTCATTTATTCTGGAGACTGTAACTACCTCGCCACCCCTGTCAACATTGATCTTATCCTTTGTCTTACTGATCTCATAGCTGGTAATCTCTCCTTTATTTTGCATTTCTGCCAGGGCAGCGATAATATATTTTCTCCTGGATAACTCAGTTTTTATTACACAGTAAAATGACATCTTTCAACCCCTGTTTAAAGCCCTATTTTTCAAGTAATTGATGGAAACTAAAAAACTTAATCAATGCCTCACCATTCAACAAGACCTCTCGTTCCAGTTCTTTAACAAGGCTCATAATTATTTCGTTATTCCTTTTTATTACCGCTTCTGTTTCTGCCTTTGCATTCTCCAGTATCCGTTGTACATCATCAAATATTTCTTTCCCTGATGTCAGTGCAAAGTCCTGAAGTGCGATAATACTCGTATTTTTTATTATTTCACCGAAGCCGAACTCAACGACCATCCTTCTTGCGATAACAGTAGCTGCAATAAGGTCGTGAGCTGCCCCGACAGTCTTTGAGTCGCTTCCAATGATCTCCTCTTCAGCGACCATACCCGCAAGTATGATCCCTATCTCTTTCTCAAGCTCCTTCTTGGTAAAGGTATGTTCGAGTGAATCTGTCAGGGGGAGGTAGACGGTGTAATCCTTATAGTTGTCCAGGCTGATAAAGACAGGAGTCTTTCTGAAATGATGCCACATCATTATGGTATGAGACGCCTCGTGTATAGCGATATTTCTCTTTTCCTGTTCCCCCAGATTTTCTACCCTTTGCAGGAATAGGGAGCGTGATGCAGGTCTTGCCCTCCTGTGACTCCAGTTTCGCAGCTCGTCTATCTCTTCTTTTTTCAGGACTGAAAGGGGAGTTATACTCCTGATGCAAGAAAGAACGGTTGCCTTGTTCACATCAAGGCCGGAAAGCTCACTGATCATTACCTCGGCCTCTTCGTCTCTCTTCCCTTCATGGATCCTGTTAAACGTAGATACTATGGAATCCTTTACTGCCTGTTCTATCTCAGCGCCGGTATATCCATGGCTATTCTGAGCATATTCTCTTAGATCAGCGGGTGTTGCCTTCTGCCCCCTGCTTTCAAGGTGTATCTTATAAATCTCTTCCCTTTCTTCAACGCTCGGGAGGTCTACAAAAAAGACCTCATCATATCTCCCTTTTCTCCATAACTCAGGAGGCAGGTTCTTTGGTTCATTGGCCGTGGCTATTACAAAAACGGGTTTTTCTTTTTCCTGCAGCCATGTAACAAATGTTCCAAATACCCTGAGTTGTGTCCCTGAATCCCCCTGATAGCCGCCTACTCCGCCAAACGCCTTGTCTATCTCATCAATCCAGAGTATGCAGGGACTCACGGCCTCAGCAAGCTGGATGCATTTTCTTATATTCTTTTCAGACTCGCCGACAGTAGAGCCAAATAGCCTTCCAACGTCAAGTCTGAGCAGCGGCAGGTTCCATATTCCGGCAAGGGCCTTACAACAGAGGCTTTTACCTGAACCAGGGACCCCTATCAACATAAGGCCTCTCGGTATATCAAGACCAAGGGTATCAATCCTCTCCTTGCTCAGGCGGAATACATGCTCTCTTTCAATAAACCATTTCTTGATCTCCCCAAGTCCGCCAATATGTTCAATCGTTTCCTTATGTGTGTAGTAATCGAGTGTCTTCTGTTTTTTTATAATCTGCTGTTTTTCTTCCTGGATAAATGAGATGCAGTCTTCAGTCAGTTTCCCGTTATTCAGGCTGATAGCCTTTCTGACAACCCTCCGAATATTATCCATGGAGAGTCCCTGCAGTGATTTATATAATATTGCCCTCGTTGAAGGGTACCATTTCTCCGGAATAAGCTTTCCGAAAGTAGTAGTAACAATCTCCTCAATCTCGTCATAATCAGGAAGTGATAATTCTATTACCACTATATCTTCGTCCAGCTCCGGAGGTATTTCTGTCAGGGTAGGGGAGAGGATGCATATAGTGTTGAGAGGTTGATTCTCATCTATAATTGCAGGAAGATCCCTGAATTTCCTCAGAAACTCATGGGAGTGAAAATATCCGGAAATGTCTTTGAAGAGGAAAAGATTATTATCGTTCTGACTTTTGGATATCTTCTCTTCAATTGTTGTCAGTACCTTCTCCCTCCCAAGGGCCTCCCACTTTTTCTTTTCGCCGCTGTAGAGCCCTCTTGATACAGACCAGCACCAATACTTAAAGCCCATCTCGCTGCTTAACAGTTCCAGGAGTTTTTCAACCCTCCGCTCTTCAAAGGAGACAAGCCATAAGACAGGGTATCTTGCCTCAATGTGAATCCTGATCTAATTCTTAAATTCTTTCGCGATCATGCCTGTCTGCTGCCCTTCTGCCCTCTAAAATGGATATGATCTACCATATTTTTTATTATATCACATCTCATAACTGCTTCCAATACGTAACCCCTAAAACAGGATTAAAAATCTATGCCTTTTTGTGGTTCAATACCCTGGGTAAACGCATGTTTAATTTCCTTCATTTCAGTAACTGTATGTGCCTTTTCGATCACTTCCTTATGGGCATCTCTTCCAGTAAGTATGAGATGCATAAATTGTGGTTTATTATCTATCAGGTCGAGGATTTGATGAAGATCTGCCAGCCCGAGTTCCATAGCGTTGTTAACCTCATCGAGTATCAGGATGTCAAAGCTTCCTGAGTCCATCTTTTCCCTTGCAAGTCTCAATGCACTCTGGGCGCTTGCCCTGTGTTCTTCAAAGGGATAAGGGCTGCTTATTATGCCTAAGAACCCTTTGCCTGTCACGTGAATTTCAGCATAAGGGCTTAACCTCTTTACGCTATCAAATTCACCGGAGTACATATCACCTTTTATAAAACATATAATGCAGACTTTCATGTTATGGCCCACAGCCCTGAGCGCGATGCCCAGTGCTGATGTGGTTTTGCCTTTTCCGTTGCCAGTGATGACTATGACAAGGCCGACCTTATGTTTAGGTTCAAGAACTTTCATCTGAAATTAAGCGCTGACCCCTTATGTACTTGATTAGCATAATCAAATAAATAAATCAAATTATTTATCTGATTCCTGACATCTCACATGCTCTGTGGCTTACCCTTATTCGCTTTCTGAACGATAAACCTGCCTGTATATCAGGATTTTTTACCAAACATTTGAAACACCTTCTATGTTTTTAAAATGCTTGACATCAAATGTAGCTACTTTCTTAAAATCTTTTGATTTCATATACGCGATATTGTAGGCATCAATAAAGTCCATTTTACCTATGGAATAAAGATCAACTGCTTCTTTGACTCTTGAATGGTTAGCTACTTTGAGGTTTTTTGTTTCGAGAATTGTTTCAATCACTTCTTTTATCTCAGATCTTGAAAAATCATAATATGATTCAAGAACCCACACGATTTCAGCAATCACCATATCGCTTGTTTCAAGCTTAACTTGCCCGCTCTCTGCTTTCTCAAAGAGGTCCTTAGCTTTATGGTAAAAAGACTCAACATCTCTTACGAAAAATCTCAGAAACACATTGGTGTCAACAAAAATAGGGTCATCCACCCTTTAACCCCTCTTTTGCAATCCTCTTAGCAACAACTTTTTTGGTAAATTCTCTCTCGTCTCCAAATCCAACCTTCCTGCCTTTTGCAATCCCGCCGAGGCTCAGTATTGATTTTCTTTCTTTCTTTTTTAAAATAAGCATGTTGCCTTTCATTTCAAACGTAAGACTGTCGCCTTCTTTTATGTGCAGGGTTTCTCTAAAAGGCTTCGGTATCGTCACTTGCCCTTTTTTGGTTATTGTTGACATTTTCTTACCTCCAAAATAGTAATACCTATATTATAGGTATTACTATTTTGAAAGTCAATTCTACGCAAAGAATATACTTGACACGAATATTATAATATCTTATAAGTGTAAATGAATCAGGTGTGCTTGACTTTTTGAAAAGGTTAAGCCAAGAGGGAACCCTGTGAG
>MHEI01000071.1:0-147 GCA_001805165.1 Nitrospirae bacterium RBG_16_43_11
CTTACAGAAAGGATCAATAATCCCATTGACAAAACAATATAGCTAATCATTTTTTTCGTAACCATGACTTGCATCCCCCTTTTTTTTAATACTTAATAGTCAGTTAACCAAATATTATGCAACATGTATACCAACAAATTAAAAATG
>MHEI01000071.1:242-1307 GCA_001805165.1 Nitrospirae bacterium RBG_16_43_11
GGCCAGATTATGGCAATAATGTTAAATTTCTTGTCACTTCCGTCTTGGATAGATATCCTTCAACAGTATCTAATGTAAAAGGCAAACCAGCAGGACAGATAATCATTCATAATATGAGGCTGATGAGTTATCATTCTCCCACACATTGACACGGCTGACTCTTGCATTCTGGTCGTTAAGCTTTTTTGAAAGGGTATCATATATCCAGCGAGCCATGTTTTCTGCTGTTGGGTTCAAAGAGTTAAATGGCGGGTTTTCGTTTATATAGGTGTGGTCCATCGTATCCAGAAGGCCCTGTGTTTCCTGCTTGAGCCTCCTGAAGTCTATCGCCATACCAAGGTTATCAAGGTTAAGGCTCTGCATAACAACCTCTACCTTCCAGTTGTGGCCGTGAATGTTTTTACAATTACCCGGGTAATTTCTGAGGCTGTGGGCCGCTGAAAATGTTGCTATGATTTTAATCTCGTACATATTTTTAAAAAATCCCTCTTAAAGTCTCCTGTCTTACAGTCTCCCCGAAAACTAGTGGTAACCACCTCACTGACATTTTGTGCAGGAAAGCGTGCCTTCATGCAATAGTGCTGCGCTACCATGCAGACACCGACTGTAACAGGATTGATTGTCTTATATAATACATCCGCTATCTCTGATGTGAGGTTCTCCTGTATATGTAGACGCGCAGACAAGATGTGGACAAGCTTCCCTATATTAGATAACCCCACAAACTCCTTGTCAGGGATATATCCTATAGAATGGAAGCAGGTGGTCCTGACATATTGAAACAAAGGGAATCTTATTTATATACACAGGGTCATTTGATACCGCAGCCTGGCGGGTACTTAAAGCGCGCCATGGGTCCTGTGTGTAACCTGAGAGGAGGACCTCAGACCATAACTTTTCAAGGTTGTCTACCATCTTCTCGCTGGAATCTTTACTGATTTCAAGCTCCATAGATTCAATAAATTTTTTTAACCCTTCACGCATTAGCTTGCTGTTCATATAGTATCATATAATATCACATTATCAGGCTGTTCTACAATTCACATATTGGTTGTTGGGCATTGC
>MHEI01000071.1:1702-8074 GCA_001805165.1 Nitrospirae bacterium RBG_16_43_11
TATAAAGACCTGATGCTCCTTGGATATGGATTCAGGACTGATATCAGCTCTCACCATCATGTGTGCAGGATTATGGAAATGAGCTGTTTGTCTCTTGAGCTTGTTGATCCTCACTTCTATCATTTAGACACATGTCTTCAGTATATTGATGATATCAATCTCATTATTTACTACCCTGATGCCTTCAGCCAGGAAAGCAGAAAAAAGATAGAAGATCTGCCATCAAACATCGTGAGGTTATCTAAGGAAGATGCATTTTCATTTGCATGCAACTCAATCTGCATAAACAGGAATCTCCTGTTATATGAGTGTTCAAAAACAGTTGCAGATAACCTTAAGGAATATGGGCTGAATGTCATCTCCATAGACACGTCAGAGTTTATGAAATCAGGCGGAAGTGTGCGTTGTATGGTATTAGCGCTTTAATAAAAATATGGAATTACTCATTGCCGCCAGACATTTCATCTCTTCAGGAGTGACGTCGTCTACATTCGCAAGAAGCCTGATTTTTTCAAAGAACAACCTTTTCTTACTTGTTATCTCCCTGTTTTGTAATGAAATCTCCGTTAAACGTGATGCAATATTTGAAATACACAATGGATTTAAAATTGAACCTTCTCCCTGTCCATTAGTTAAATTCCCGAGAAAAAAAGGCCTGACTCCGCATGACATCTCTGTACAATTACTAATATTCTCGAATACCCCGAATGCAGTTGCTTCATCCTCTGCATCTGAGACCAACACCCCTGCCATCTTTCTATCATCTCCTATTGCAAACTTCTTCATCGCCTTATATAAACTCAGCAAAGATGTGGTTAATGCCGGCACAACAAACAAAGCCTCATCAATAATAGGATTAATGAAATCTTCAGTTTGCCTTATAATCACAATATCTATCTCTTTTTCTATTGATATAAGCGTATCAATCATAAGAGACTTTTCTGCCGGCCCTTGAGAGGTGCAATCATTCTTATTCAGATGCGGTGCAAGTAATTTGATGCCATAAGGTCCTGTATATACTATATCAGATGGCTCATAGCTCTCCTGATAATAGTGTTCAAAAGAAAAACCGGGGACTGACAACCCGAGTATGAAAGCAATTCCCGGAAACCGTAAATCAGCATCAATAAGTAATACCTTAATGCCTTTTTGGGAAAGCTCCATCCCTACTGTGGCGGCGAGAAATGCACCTCTCTGCGGGTTAAACATATCCACAATGGAAACTGATTTGTAATGCCTCTGACAGGATGAATCCTGAAGAGAAGAGTGTTCACCTATTATTGCCTGATTCCGGGAAATAAAATAGTGGGATATATCTTCCAGCCCCCTGCCCAGCCGTTTTGTTTTTTTCATAAGTCCCTCAGTCTATAACTACCAGGGAATTATACGAACCAAATCTGTTTGAAACTATATTGGGGTTACTTGGATCCTCCTTCCAGTCTCCGTCAATACAAAATTTATATTGATACGCTCCCGGTGGAATTTTGATGACCTTTTTCCATGTCCCGTCTTTCTCCCTGTATGATGATACATTTTTGTCCGGCACCCAATTGTTGAAGTCACCTGCAATTTTGACTTCAGCGGCTTTAGGATCTCTGTATAAGAAAATAAAGCCATTGTCTGTATAACCCGGGCTTTCAACCTTTTGGAAACTCATATTTATCGAAGACTCCATTACTGCCACAGGCTTTTCATACAAGGCCGGCTCTTCCTGCATAAGAACCTCATCAGCAACACCTGCGTAATCCCAGTGACCAATTGAGTTTGGCGCATATTCGCAAATTGGAAAACCAAAGCTTGCTGACTCACGGAGTTTAGAGCATTGACGTACCGGGGTGGAGAAAATGATGCCCTTGAAATGGTTCTTTACCTCCTCCAATACCTCTTTGGCAAAACGGCTTCTCCTGTCATACATCGTCGGTAAAATGAATGTCTCTGTCTTATGACCTGTATACCTTCTGAGTACCTCGATAGTCTCCAGCAGTTTACTGAGTCCATGAAGGGAAAAGAAACTGGAATCAAGCGGGATGATAACCTCACCCGCAGCTCGCAATGCATTAATACTTAATAAACCCAGGTTTGGCGGACAATCAATTATAATGTAATCAAAATTCTTGCTCAGCTTACCTATGGCATTATGCAGTCTGCTCTCTTTCTCGGAAAAATATGCTATATCCTGTTCAATAGTAGAGAGTACGACATTCGCCGGGGCAAGCATTACATTTTGTATCTCTGTGTTAAGAATAATATCATCAAGCAGCAAACCTTCCCTGAGCACATGATAGATCGAGAGTCCAATCTCCCCGGTTTTTAAATTATAGCCCAGGGTTGAATGGCCCTGCGGGTCCATGTCAATAAGCAGGACTCTCCTGTCACGTTTTGCTAAGCAGGCTGAAAGATTAATCGCCGTGGTAGTCTTACCACAGCCGCCTTTTTGATTGGCTATTGCAATAATCCTCATTTACACCTCCCCGGGGTATCCCCGATTGCCCCTTTTATTAAAGGGTGAATTAATCCTTTACCCTCCATTTACAGCCTTAAGCTTCCTGTACTTCCCGATAACCTTTCTTTTCTTACGCCACTTTTCCACTTCACGATGCACGTCTGCAATGTCAAGTATCCACTCCTGTCCCGTGATCGCTTCAAATGCAGTGTCTTCATAAAAGACTAAAATCACATCTCCTGTGGCAACAAGGGTAAGCTCTTCGAGGGGTTTTTTTATCGTTGGGAGGATGTGTTTGAGTTGTCCGATGCTTTTACGTATCCGTTGAACAGATACCCCTGCGTCAATAAGTTTTTTGGCCGCCCTTATTGCAATAAGATCACTGAATGTGTACCTGCCATGCCCGCCTTCAGTCCTGTGAGAGGGGTTTATAAGAGATGATTTATCCCAGTATTGCAACTGGCGCCTGCTGATTCCTGCAATGGTGCAAATCTGATTAGCTGAAAATAAGTTTTCCTTATTAGAGGGTGTTTTGTGCTGTTCCACCGCTATCTCTTATATATTATATAAATAAGGTTGTCAAGCAAAATTATACAAAATATCAATTTTATGTATAGATTTGTGAAGGTGAATAAATGCAACATTTATGTTAGGATGTGTTAATCAGGAGGAGTGAGTGGAAATTCGCGTATCAGGAAACACGCATACAGGCATGGCCAGGAGTCAGAATGAGGATGCTTACGGAATCTGCCCTGACTTATCCCTCTATATTATAGCTGATGGATTAGGCGGACATGCGGGTGGCGAGGTTGCAAGCAAAATGGCAGTGGATATAATAATATCGGAGATAGCATCTGCATCCCCAGCCACTGCTGATATGCAGAGTATAATTGAATGGGCAATACAGGCTGCAAATTCCAGCATCCTGTTGAAGGCAGAAAAGGATCACAAACTTCAAGGAATGGGAACGACTGTTGTAGTTGTTGCTATAAGAACAGATAAAGCTATAGTTGCCCACGTCGGTGACAGCAGGGCTTATCTGATACGAGACAATATTATTACTCAGATCACAAGAGACCATACTGTTGTAGAAGAATATGTCCGGATAGGACTACTAACTAATAAGGGTGCATTGTATCATCCATCACGGCATATGCTGGCACGGGCAGTAGGAACGGAAGGTGTTGCAGTGGCAGATATTGAAAGCGTAAGCCTGCAAAAAGGAGACACTTTGCTGCTCTGTACTGATGGCCTTACAAATATGCTGCCGGATAAAGAAATCCTGCAGACTGTATGTGAACTGAGACCGGATGCGGAGAATATCACCGGAAGACTTATTGAACTTGCCAATAATAATGGAGGGATTGACAATATCACGGTTATTACAGCGTGTATGTTATAACTAAATATTATGAAAATCGGTCTTGTAAATCTCGGCTGTCCAAAGAACCAGGTTGATTCAGAGATAATGCTCGGCCTCCTCAGGGAAGCAGAATTTGAGTTCACATCAAATGAAGAAGAAGCTGAGATAATAGTTGTAAACACTTGTGGTTTTATAGACTCAGCAAAAGAAGAATCCATAACTACATTGATAGATCTTGGGAGGCTTAAGACAGAAGGGCGATGTCGCCTCCTCATCGCAGCAGGCTGTCTTCCTCAAAGATATAAAGAAGAGTTATTGAAAGAAATGCCTGAGATTGATGTAATTGCAGGTACCGGCTCGTTTGAGGATGTCATAACTATATGTAAAGAATTCAGAGACAAACAATTCCTGCAACTAAAAGAACAGAGGGCGTATTTAGCGGAACCGGCTAATTTTAGTTATGAACGGTCACTTCCAAGAATTCGAATCAGCCCATCACATACTGCTTTCATAAAGATTGCAGAAGGGTGCGATCATACATGCACATTTTGTATTATCCCTGAGCTTAGAGGCAGACAGAGAAGCCGTAGCATGGAATCGATAATAAGCGAAGCTGAACAACTATCTTCGGAAGGTGTCGTAGAAATAGCCCTCATTGCTCAGGATACTACTGCGTATGGAAGGGATCTGAGAGAACCTGATGCACTGGCCCGACTTTTAAGAAGGCTTGCAACAATAAATGGCCTCAAATGGATACGCACCCTCTATACTTATCCGGGTTCTTTTACAAAGGAGTTAATCGCCGTAATGGCAGGCGAAGAGAAGATTTGCAATTACATTGACATGCCTGTCCAGCATATCAATGATAACATCCTTCTCAGGATGCATAGGGGACATACTAAAACAAGTATTTACAGGACGATTGAAACACTGCGCAAGAAAATGCCGGATGTGGTATTGAGGACATCCATGATCGTTGGATTCCCCGGAGAAACAGAAAAGGAGTTTAATGAGTTAATAGAGTTTGTCAAGGATGTGGAATTTGACCGCCTCGGCGTATTTACATATTCAAATGAAGAAGGCACAGAGGCATACTCAATGGGAAAAAAAGTTAGTGAAAAAAAGAAGATTGAGAGACAAAACATCTTAATGGAGATACAGCAAGGCATCTCTTTCAGGAAAAATCAAAACCTCATCGGCGCTAAAAAAATCGTTTTGGTAGATGGAAAATCAAAAGAACCGTCCTTCCTGTTGGAAGGCCGCACCTATGGACATGCCCTTGAGGTTGATGGTGTTGTATATATAAAGTGCAATTCAGAAATAATGCCTTTGCAAGGTGAGATGGTACCCGTTGAGATTACTGACGCGCTTCCCTATGATCTGATTGGTACTATGATACAGGTGTAAGAACAGCGCCCTTTTCAAAACCCAAGTGAATTGCCTTCTTATTCAACTCTGTGAATGCCGCCGGAACACGGGCGAGCACTGCCTTTTCCATTGATTCTGTAGAAATTATCTTTGTAAGCTCTGTCATTATGCCAAGGGAAATAATGTTAGCCACTATCCCCTTGCCGAGAACATCGGTCGCTGTAGATATAATAGGAAATGAGTAAACCTTGAAATTACCTTTCGGGACATCCTTAACCTCATCAGAGTCTATCAGCAGAATCCCGCCGTCTTTAATATCCTTGTTATACTTATTACATGCCTCCTGCGTAAGCGCAAGCATGGCGTCAATGCTGGTTGCCTTTGGATAATCAATCTCTTCGTTGCTTATGATAACCTCACTCCTTGAAGCCCCGCCTCTTGATTCCGGCCCATAAGACTGGCTCTGCACAGCTTGCTTACCGTCGTATATTGCCGCTGCCTCAGCCATTATAATTCCAGCCAATATCATCCCCTGTCCGCCTGACCCGCTGAATCTTAATTCATATCTGTATCCCATATAGGCTCCCATACCCCTTTAATTTTATTTCTTTGCCTGAACTCTTTCAACCAGCTTATTATACTCATCAAGATACTCAGGCCTGTCTGACTTATGAAGAACACCTCGCAGGAGTTTTCCTTCAAGCTCCTGAGGTGACATCTTTTCGGCCTGTTTTACTGACACTGTCCCTTCCTTCTCAATCTTCTCCATCATCTCTGTTGCAGTCTTGTATTTATTAAACCTGCCATAATAGGTGGGACAGGCGTCTATGATGTCCACTACTGCAGTACCCTTGTGCATAATAGCCTCATGCAGTACCTTCTCAAGCTCCTGGAAATGATACGCTGTACCCCTTGCAACGAATGTAGCGCCAGCAGCCTGCGCCAACTTGCATGTATCGAAAGTGGGCTCTATGCTGCCGTAACGTCCTGTTGTAGAGATCATACCCTGGGGAGTTGTTGGAGAAGACTGTCCACTCGTCATCCCATATATTGAATTATTATAAACCATGATAACCATGTCTAAATTCCGCCTGCAGGCATGTATAAAGTGATTGCCGCCAATAGCAAGGGCATCACCGTCACCGGTTGTAACGATTACCTTGAGCTTGGGTTTTGCAAGTTTTACTCCGGTTGCATA
>MHEI01000071.1:8108-9258 GCA_001805165.1 Nitrospirae bacterium RBG_16_43_11
TTAAAATCAACATAACCCGGAGTTCTGCTTGAACAACCAATCCCGGATATCACTGCAATATCATCCTGTGACAAGCCGGAAGTCTGTATAGCCCTCAGAAGACTCTTTAATACAATCCCATGACCGCAGCCAGGACACCATATGTGAGGCAGCTTCCCTCCCCTGATAAACGTGGAATAGTTAAAGGGAACCTTCTTTTTTTTCTTAGCCAATGGCCTTGTATCTTCAGTTTGTGTACTCATTGGAACATCCTTTCTTCATTCCTCATTAAACCTAACCGTCTAACATATCCCGGTCCACCATCATCTCAGCCATCTTAGAAGTTGTAAAAAAACCATTTCCTGTAATACTCTCTATTATCTGGGCGGGCTTAATAGGCTCTGTATCAGTCCTGAACAATCCTTTAACCTCACACCTTCCCTGAGCCACCCTTTCCACTTCATATACTATCTGCCCTAAATTCATTTCCGGCACGATTATAGCTTTGACCTGTTTTGCCATCTCTTCCACAGCCTTCTCAGGGAATGGCCAGATTGTTAAAGGTCTCAGGAGACCTGCCTTAATTCCCTTCTTCCTGAGTTCGTTAACGGCAAATTTAGCTGACCTTGCAGAAACACCATATGCAAATATACCTATCTCTGCATCATCAAGATACAACTCTTCGTTTTTGCAAATCTTGTCCCTGTTATTGTCTACTTTTCGCAGAAGCCTCTGGCCTGTCTCCTCTATAAGCTTAGTATTATTAGTAGGGAAACCATCTGCTCCATGGTATAGCCCAGTCACATGGAATCTGTAGCCGTCTCCATATGCAGCAAGCGGAGCTACATCACCATGCTGGGTATCATAAGGTTTATATTCATTCGGAGAGCACGTAGGTCTTAACCTGTCTATTACTTCAACTTCCCCGGGAGCAGGTATGGTTATTGCCTCCCTCATATGCCCTATGATCTCATCATAGAGAAGGATAACAGGCGTACGGTATTGCTCTGAAAGGTTGAACGCCCTTACTGTCTCATGAAATAACTCCTGGACAGATGCCGGAGTAAGGACAATTGCAGGGTGGTCTCCGTGTGTCCCCCATTTTGCCTGCATAACATCAGACTGGCTCGGCCCTGTTGGAAAACCTGTAGACGGCCCGCTCCTCATTACA
>MHEI01000071.1:9286-9464 GCA_001805165.1 Nitrospirae bacterium RBG_16_43_11
TACAGGCAAATCCAAGTCCCTCCTGCATCAGAGAAAACCCGGGACCACTTGTAGCGGTCATAGACTTGAGACCTCCAAGCGACCCTCCAATAATAGCGGATATACTTGCTATCTCATCTTCCATCTGAATAAATACACCACCCATTTTGGGCAGCCTTGCTGCTGCAATTTCCAGCAA
>MHEI01000072.1:0-1331 GCA_001805165.1 Nitrospirae bacterium RBG_16_43_11
TTTCATAGTGAAGATTATATTAATGCCCTCGAACTTCAGGATACTGACTCATCCTTATTACACCGTTATGGTCTCGGCTTCGGTGACAATCCAAGGTTTAAGGGTGTTTTTGAATGGTCAATGCTCTCAACAGGCGCTTCCATTCAGGCGGCAAGGATGGTAAGTTCCGGAGAGGTAGGTGTTGCATTTAATATTTCAGGGGGATTACATCACGCCATGACGGAAAAGGCATCAGGTTTCTGCTATATAAATGATCCTGCAGTTGCAATCATGGTTTTACTGAAACAGGGCAAACGGGTAGCATACATTGACATTGATGCCCACCATGGCGACGGTGTTCAGTTCGGGTTTTATAATACTGACAAAGTCCTTACCATATCACTCCATGAGAGCGGAGAATTCCTCTTCCCCGGCACAGGTTCTGTTGAAGAGCTTGGTGAGGGAGAGGGAAAGGGTTACTCTGTAAATTTACCGTTCTATCCTGGAACCGGAGACGATGTGTTTGTCTGGGGGTTTGACGAAATCGTCCCACCCCTTATTGAGGCATATAAGCCTGATGTGATAGTAACACAATTGGGAGTTGATACAATGGCTTCAGATCCCCTTGCCCATCTCAACCTGACAACAGATGGTTTCTGTCGTATGATAGAGAGATTCCGCTCATTCAACATTCCATGGGTTGCATTGGGAGGCGGAGGATACAATGTCTCTGCAGTAGCAAGATCATGGGCACTTGCCTTCGGGATAATGTGCGGGATAGAAATCCCTGATGAAATACCTGTTGATTGCCTCAACAATCTTAAACAGTATGGTATGGAAGGAACAACATTGCGTGACCATGAAAGGGCAATAAACGGAGACAGTACAACTCGAAAATGGGCGGAGGCTAATGTAAAATACATTAAGGAGAATGTCTTTCCATTTTATGGAATTTAAGAGAAATTTATTAGCAATAATAATAATCTTCATTACCCTGCTTGCCGGTCTCACACATGCAGAACCAAATGATGCAGCTTCACAATTTCTTGCACTTCAGGTTGAAGGTGACCCTTACATGGTTTGGTTTGATAAGGGTAAAATACTCTACAGTCAGACGGCCTACAAAGAAGCAGTTGAGGCATTTTCAAAGATAGGTAAAGACGCCCCTCCTGAAATTCTCGATGAGTCTTTATATCTGACAGCCAATAGCATGCTTGAGACAGGGAATTATGATAATGCCGGCTCATATTTAAATACAATCTCAAACAAGAGCAGGATTTACCCGTTAGTCCTTTATACTAAGGCAATGGTAAGCCTTAAAACAGGTGACGAAAAGATTGCGATAGATAATC
>MHEI01000072.1:1367-3211 GCA_001805165.1 Nitrospirae bacterium RBG_16_43_11
GTAAATCAGAATGGCGAACAAAAGGGGCAGAAAAACGAAACCGAACACCTCGCACACAGGGCAAATCTCACCCTGGGGTTTATCTATCTCGAAAAGGAAGGTTATACTGATGCCATAAAATACTTTTCAGCGGTTCCGAAAGAGAGCCCATTTCATGAAAAGGCACTCTTCGGTCTTGGATGGACATACGCACGTATGGGTAGGTGGGTCAGGAGCATAGTCTTCTGGGAAGAATTATCCTCTTCATATCCGGATAGTCACTACTCGAGAGAAGTAGTTCCTTACATTGGATATGCATACACTAAATTGAACGCATACGGTAAGGCAATAGAACAAAACGGAAGCGCCCTCACATATTACAGAAATATGACTGCAAAGCTATCGGATTTAAAGAAAGAAGTTCAGAATATATCCCGGAATAAATCCCCGAATAATTCCATAGATAAGCTCGCCCGGGCTGCCGGTCTACTTGAAGATAAGGAGCTGTCTGCCGGATTAAGATTGTATGCGGGATTAGTGTCTATGGAAGAGTATCTTGGACAGGCAAGTCCGGGTATTTCATATGAGATAGAATCTTTAATAAACACCTCAAAAAAGAAGAGAGCGGATATACTTGATGACATATATGAAAAAGCACTCGCCGATCTGGAACATTTACAAGAACAAATTCTGGAATCTTCAATTGACACCACTCTCGAAATGGTACAGAACCTCAGATTAGAAGGGGGGGGCCAGATCAGCAATGATATGATCTTTGTTAATCATGATTAGGATTCTTCTGTTACTTTCAATTCTTCTCCTCACCTCCTGTGCAAGAGAAAATATGGAAATTATTAAGAACAGCGAGGTACGCTCAGTTACTGAAGAGATACTTACTTTCCAGGAAAGGCCACAGGCAGTCAGCCGTGAATATCGCTGGAAGGCCATCAGGGAGTACGAAGAGTTTATTAGAAACAACAAGGGATTCAAAAACGCAGCGATGGCTGACAGTATGCACCAGCTTGCAAATATATACATGAAGATCGAAGAAAATACATACCTGCAAAAAAAGGGAAAGTATGACCATTCAAGATCACGCCGGCTTTACAATGATATTCTATCGTTATACCCGGACAGACCTGACAATGAAGAAATATTATACCAATTGGCACGTGGTTATCTGGATGAGGGCAACTGGGAAAGTTCTAATGCATTGCTGGAAAGGATAGTCAGAGAGTATCCGGACGGGAAGTTTGTACAGGAGGCATACTTCAGACTTGGAGAATATTACTACGGGCTTGGTCAGGTACAGAAATCTGTTCAATTCTACCGTCAGGTTCTGAAGAATGATGATTATAACTTCTACGACAAGGCACTCTATAAACTGGGATGGGCGCTGTTTCAGGGCAAAGACTATGAGGGTGCTGCTGACAAGTTCATGTCACTGCTTGAAAGAAGAATGGTAAAGCTGACACCTGAGGGAAAAGAGGAGATAGGAGAAATTTTGATCATAGAGAGGGATATGGTCTGGGACTCCATCAGGAATCTCGTTCTCTTGTTTGATTATATGGGCGGGGCTGAAAGGATTGCCAATTACTTCAAGGTGAGAGGTGTTCAGACTTTCGAGCCTTATATCTACAGAAAGCTTGGAGATATTTATCTTGAAACAGGAAGATTTAAGGAAGCTGCAGATATCTATGAGGCATTTATAAATACAAACCCATATCATGAAGATGCACCTGCATTTCACTCAAAGATCGTAGAGGCATATATACGGGGGAACATGTTAGACCTCGCATTTAACGCAAGGATAAGGCTGATTGAAATATACAGAGATGACAGCGTTTGGTTCAAGTCTAACAGGA
>MHEI01000072.1:3257-3461 GCA_001805165.1 Nitrospirae bacterium RBG_16_43_11
GCTTGTAAAAAATGACCTCTTCCACCTTGCTAAATATCATTACGCAAAGGCACGTGCATCAAAGAAAAAAGAAGACATTAACGAGGCAATTAAATGGTTACACCGTTACCCTTTTAATTTCCCTGAAGATACTGAATCCATTGAACTAAGTTTCATCCTGGCAGAAATCCTGTTTGAGATGAAATACTACGACAGGGCGGCAAT
>MHEI01000072.1:3479-10845 GCA_001805165.1 Nitrospirae bacterium RBG_16_43_11
AGTACAGCCCGTCTCCATTCACTATGGAATCAGGCTATAGCGCGCTCCTGTCTCTTGAAAAGATTGCAAGGCCATCAGGTGAGATACGTGCAGACAATGAGTATATCCAGAGATTTGGAGAGAGCAACAAAAAGTTTGCTGCCGCATTTCCTGAAGACAAAAGGGTCACCGAAGTCCTCCTGAACGGGACAGAGGTATTCTTTCATTTAGGGAATTTCGTGGAGAGCAGGACAATGGCGCAACAGTTGATGCAGCACAAGTTGTCTACTGAGAAAGATAAATATGTTGCCCAGAGATATATAGCTGAGAGCTTTCTGAAAGAAGAGGCATATGGCAAGAGTGAGGAAGAAATTAAAAAGGCTATAGCGCTTGTTCCCACTACAGATAGGAAAGACCTCCCCATGCTGGAGAGGGCGCTTGCGGTTTCACTATATAAGCAGGCAGAGGGACTGAAGTCTGAGGGAAAGGTAAAAGAAGCAGCCGGGGCATTTAAGAAGGTCTACGACACTGCCCCGAACACCGACATCGCATCAGTAGCGCTCTACGATGCCGGCGTGTTGTACGAACAGGACAAGGATATGGATAATGCAATAAATGCATTTCAGCTTCTCTTCCTGAGATATCCCACTTCAAGGTATACACCTGTAGCTGTCTCTGAGTGGGGTGAGATTTTAGAGTCAAGAGGCGCATACATTAGCGCCGCCCAGGTATACGAGAAGGCTTCCGCAGTACTTGAAGACAGAAGGGTACGGGAAGATTTACTATACAAGGCTATTATTTTGTATAAGAAAAGCGGGAATATTGACACTATGTACAACAGTTACTATAAGAACTTCGAAAGGTTTCAGACGGAGTTTCCTGATAGCCCTAAACTAATCGAACTCACATTCGATGCGGCCGCAAGCAGAGAGGCTTTGAAGGATCATACCACCGCAAAAACCTTATATGAAAAAACAATATCACTTCACAAGAGACTCGGAGCCGCTGCAACTATGGAGACAACGATCACTGCTGCAAAGGCACAACTCATCCTTGGAGATTACAAAAAGAAGTTTTATGAGTATATAAAGATAGTCCAGCCCCTGGAGGAAAATCTGAAGAAGAAAGAGGGATTGCTTAAAGATGCGCTTGCCGACTATACTGTCGCTGCCAAGTACCGTATCAGCGATGTTACTACTGAGGCTACATTCAGGATGGGAGAGATGTTTGAGCATCATAAGGATGCCATTATGACATCAGAAAGGCCATCTGAACTTACAGGAGAGCAGTTAGAAGAGTATAATTACCTCCTTGAAGAACAGGCATATCCTTTTGAGGAAAAGGCAATCAGTATTCATGAGGGTAATGTTAAAAAAACGGTAGAGGAAGGGATTTATAATTTATGGGTAAAGAAAAGTTATGAAAGACTTTCCACGCTTGTACCGGCAAAGTACAAAAGGGAAGAAGCAGGAAAACCATTTACAGGGGATTTATCCGCAAATATACCTGATGACCCTGATACTTATAATAACCGAGGAATGACATTCAGGGAAAATGGTGAATTCAAAAAGGCGGAAGAGGATTATAAACGGAGTATCGCATTAAAACCTGATTTCAACAGCGCTGTCCTGAACCTTGGTATCCTTTATGAACTTTACCTTGGGAAGTTTGCAGATGCCTTAAAAAATTATAAGGAATATGTTAAGTTAGGAGGAGACAGGAAAGAGGTCCTGTCATGGATTGAGATGCTGGAGAAAAGGACTGGAGTTAAATAAATGAAGAAAATTCACATCAAGATGTTAACTGCATTATTAATAGTGCTTATATCACTGCTCTGCAACGGTACCTCTTATGCTGAAGATAAAGAGGAGGAAAAGAAGATCACGATTGAAAAGACCGAGGTGCTTGGAGTGTTGGAACGGCCTGCAGTTATATTCCCTGTACGGTGGAAATATCCTGAAGGACATGCAGCCAAGACAGTGATACTCGAGAGGAGTTTCGAGGAAGAGATATTTGAGTTTATTGATATGGAAACCATCAGGCAGGAGGATTTATGGGAGTAATACTTGGCATCATAGGGTTTTTCAAGGCAGGGGGGGTTTTCATGTTCCCTATTATGCTTATCCTTGCTCTTGGGACAGCAATAATTATTGAACGGTATAAATTTCTTAAAAAGGCATGGACAGACGGTAATGTACTGTGGAATAAAATTGAGAGTAATATAAAGGCAAATCGTCTCGATGATGCAATCAAAGAGTGCAGCCTGTCGGAAGCTGCACTGCCAATGGTACTCTCTGCAGGGTTAGAAAAGGCAAAGACCGGCAAACTAACGAGAGGCTCGCGTGAGGATATGGAAAATCATCTTGAGGAGGCGATGCTGAATGTAATGCCGCAGCTTGAACAGCGCACCCACTATCTCCCGACATTGGCTAATGTCTCAACTTTATTAGGATTGCTCGGCACAATTATCGGACTCATCCAGTCATTTCAATCTATTGCTGTAGCTGATCCTTCTCAGAAAGCCTTCCTCCTTGCGCAGGGGGTCTCAGTTGCCATGAACACAACAGCATTCGGACTGATAGTGGCGATACCTATCATGCTATGTTATGCGTACATACAATCCCGTACTATAAAGATTGTAGATACTCTGGATGCGTACTCAATTAAACTTATTAATATACTAACAACCTCAGAATAGTAAAAATGCTCCCAAAGCCTTCGTCAAGAAAACACAGGATGTCCTCTGATAAAGAACTGCAGATAATTACATTCTTGAATCTCATGGTCATCCTCATCCCGTTCTTGCTGATGACAGCGGTATTCGCAAAGATGGCTGTTATAGAGCTGACACCGCCAACAACATCATCACAACAGTCAGGCGCACCCCCTCAGGAGAAAAAAGACCGGCAGGCTAAGTTCAGGTTGACTATAGCTATCCTTGATGATGAGATAAATGTGCTGAATGGTGAAACACCGCTGGGAGTTTTCAAAAAGGATGCAAACGGGGCATATGATTTTACAGGACTCTCTGCCCTGCTCGCTCAACTGAAGCAACAGTATCCTGATGAAAAGGATGCTGTGATCCTTAGCAGGCCAAACATACCATATATGATACTTGTAGAGACAATAGATGCCGCCAGGGGGCAATTCCCGGGTATCTCACTAAGTGAACTATGATATACGTACCATCAAGAGTTAAAAGGCACAAAAATAAGTTTGCTATGGATACGGGGCTTAATCTCGTCTCCCTGATGGATATTTTTACGATACTACTGCTCTTTCTTTTATTTCATGTATCGGGTGAAGAGGAAACTATAACAGTACCTGATATAGTCAGCCTGCCGGCATCAATATCTACCGTGAAACCCGAACCTACTACAACAGTCTATATTACTGGTGAGCTGATTCTTGTTGGAGACAAAAAGGTTGCGAATACGCAGGATGTGTTAAAGAGCAGTGAGCCGGGTATAGATAGTTTAGAAAAGGAGTTACTGTCTCAGATGTCTCAGAATGTTCAGGATGGGGAACAAAGCGTGCGTCAGGATAAGATAATCATCATGGGTGATAAGATGATCCCATTTACCCTTTTGAAGAAGGTCATGTACACCTGCTCCATGGCCGGATATCCTACTCTTTCGCTGGCGGTAATTCAAAAAGAGTAAATTATAATGCAGCCACCATTACAGGATAACAGTGAGGCAGTGTTCAGGAGACTGCTTATTATCTCTTTGGCAGCATATTTTATTTTTTCCCTTTTCATAGTGCTTATTCCGTATAAACCTGACCTGCAGAAAATTTCTATAAGACCGCAGAGGACTGTCAAACTGACTGAAATCCCGTTGAAGGGTCCTGTACCAGCAGTAATACCGGCAAAGATCAGGGAGAAACAACGTCTGCTGGAAGAGCAAAAGAGGCGTGAAGAGGAGCGGAAGAAGGCAGAAGCTTCAAAGAAGTCAGAGGAAGATAAAAAGAAGCTGGAAGAGGCAAAAAGACTTGCAGAAGAACGTAAAAGGCAGGGAGAGGCCAAACGACATGAGGATGAACAACAGCGGGCTGAGCAGGAAAGGAAAAGGGCTGAAGAAGAGCAGAGACTGGCAAAAGAAAGGAACAAAGAAGTTGCAAAAAATACAGGTCTCTTAAAAGCTATGCAGGGAAGGGGAAAGTCTGTAGATAATTTAATCAATAGTGAGGAGATAGGAAATGTCCTCTCCCAGTCTCAGGTAAAGTCTGTGAAACCTCAGCAGGGCGGTACTCAGTCTGGCGCTACAGCAGGAACAGCGACTGGCACCTCCGGCGTTCAACGGCCGGCCTTAAAAGGTAGCGGAGGTATAGGAAATGCAGCGCCAAGTGTAGCTAAAGGTCAACCGGGTAGTCTTAGCGGAAGCAGGACAATCTCAGGGAGGGACGTTGTCCCACCAGGGAAGGAAGGGACATCCCCATTCGTAAAATCCACACTCCGCCAGACGAGAAGCCAGGAATCCATTAAGGAAGTAATAAAGTCCCACCGCGGCAGTCTCGATTTTGCCTACAGAAAGGCACTAAGGAGTGACCCCACCCTTAAAGGCATCATTAATATTGAATTTACTGTATCCCCTGACGGTTCAGTGATAAGCGCCCGAATCGTCTCAAGCACAATCAGCGACCCGTCATTTGAGGAAGATGTGCTGAAGCGCGTAAAAACATGGAAATTCCCTGCATATCCTGATAGTGGTAATACAGTGGTAACCTATCCGATTGAGTTTACACCGGTTTAATATTTTGTTATAAAAATGATTGACAACCATATCGCAAAGTGTTAAGCATATATATTGTATACATCCTAAAAAAGGAGGTGCGATAGTATCAAGAGAACTTAATTGAAAAACAATCTTCAGGAGGTGCTTTATGGAATCAAAGGTCATCTCAACGTCGGATAAAATCCTTACGTTGGTTAAAGAAAAGGGTTGCATATCTTTTTCAGAGTTAGAAGGAAGCCTGAGTGATTCATATAACGTAATTTTCCTTGCGATTGATAAATTGGTTCGTGAAAATAAGATCAATCTCGAACGAAACAGAACAGACTACATCCTGTCCACGAACATTGCTCTCAAATTAGGTGACGTTAAAGTTAATAATGTGTTAGTGCATTAACTGAGTCTTCTCCATAGTTAATACACATCAATCTCATACCTTTCCTCATAATGTGTAATTGAGTGTTGCATCTATTATCAGCATTGTGATATTTTATCTTTATGGTAACACCCAGGCTGTCAAAAAATGCCTTAATAGTCCTTGGGAAAAGATACCTTAAGAAAAATCAGCATGGAAAAGTCATCGAAAATCCCAAAGAGATGTTTCATCGGGTTGCAAATCGTGTTGCTCAATTTGACATAGCATTTAAGACAGGTAATACCGGCAATGAGACGGCTTCTAAATTCTATAAAATGATGGCCGGCCTTGAATTCCTTCCCAACTCTCCTACTTTGATGAATGCAGGCAGGGAATCAGGACAACTTTCCGCATGTTTTGTTATCCCCATCGGGGACTCTTTGGATTCCATATTTGAAGCAGTAAAAACCACAGCTATTATCCACCAGACCGGCGGCGGTACAGGCTTCTCTTTCAGTAAACTCCGCCCTAAGGATGACATAGTTTCCACAACAGGTGGTATCGCAAGCGGCCCTGTGTCTTTCATGAAGGTGTTTAATGTCGGAACAGAGGTAATAAAACAGGGTGGAACCCGCAGAGGCGCAAATATGGGTGTATTGAAGATTGATCACCCTGATATATTAGAGTTTATATGGGTCAAGGATAAACCACAGGAACTTGTAAATTTTAATATCTCTGTAGCGATCACTGACAAATTCATGAAGGCTGTAGAACAGAATAAATCATACCCGCTGATTAATCCCAGAACCCATAAGGCTGTCCGGCATCTTAACGCAAAAGATGTGTTTACACAAATTACTGAGGCTGCATGGAAAACAGGAGACCCTGGCGTTATATTTATAGACCGGATAAACCGGGCAAACCCGACACCCAAAATTGGACAGATAGAAGCAACGAACCCATGCGGCGAGCAACCATTACTTCCTTTTGAATCGTGCAATCTTGGTTCTATAAACCTTACAAAAATGATTAGAAAGAAAGGCAGGAAATATAGTATAGACTTCGCTAAGCTTTCAGGAACCGTAGAAGAAGCTATTCATTTCCTGGACAATGTCATTGACATAAACAGTTATCCAATTCCTGAGATTGAATCTGTCACAAAGGCCAACAGAAAGGTCGGGCTGGGTGTGATGGGATTTGCAGATATGCTGATTATGCTTGGTATTCCTTATAATTCTGAAGAGGCGTTGAAAATAGCCGGAGATATAATGAGCTTTATCCAGCAGGTCTCCAAAAATGCATCTTATCAATTAGCAAAAGAGCGGGGGGCATTTCCAAACTTTAATAACAGCATTTATTATGGATCCGGCTCACTCCCTTTAAGAAATGCTACGACCACAACTATAGCGCCGACCGGCACTCTTAGCATAATCGCCGGATGTTCAAGCGGCATAGAGCCGCTTTATGCAGTAAGCTTTGCAAGGAATGTGCTCGATGAAGAAAGACTTTTTGAAATTAATCCTGTCTTTAAGAAAATGGCAATTGATATTGGTATATACAACGATGATCTGCTCGAGGCTGTATCCTGTACAGAATCTATACAGAACATTTCGCTGATACCTCAGGAGATGAGAGAACTATTTGTAACTACCTTTGATATATCACCGGCCTGGCATGTAAAGATGCAGGCCGTTTTTCAGAAGTATGTTGATAACGCTGTATCCAAAACGATTAACCTTCCTGCCACAGCCACGAGAAAAGATGTAGAAGAGGCGTTTCTTACCGCTTATAGTTCAGGATGCAAAGGGGTAACGGTATTCAGAAGCGGAAGCAAGCCGAAGCAGGTGCTCAGTTGCGCAAATGTTCTTTATTGTTAGAGGGAAAGGGTGGAAATTATGCTTAGAAAACCCGCTGTTGCTGATTACTTCTATCAAGGTTCGCCCGATGGGTTAAGAGAACAGGTAGGGAGATATGTAAGCACTGATATTGAACGTATCAAAGCGATCGGCGTGCTTGCACCTCATGCCGGACTCGTCTATTCAGGCGCCGTGGCAGGAGCAGTCTATTCTAAGGTTACACTTCCGGAGACATTCATTCTTATCGGCCCCAATCATACAGGCTTGGGTGCACCCGTGTCTGTATTTTCCGAGGGTGAATGGGATATGCCAAATGGCCGTGTAAAGGTTGATGCAGAACTCGCAAGGGCTATTGCAGGACAATCCAGGTATGCCTCAGAAGATTATACTGCACATACAGGAGAACACAGCCTTGAGGTACAAATACCATTCATTCAGTATTT
>MHEI01000073.1:0-2916 GCA_001805165.1 Nitrospirae bacterium RBG_16_43_11
TGACCGATGGATTGAGGTTTGCAGTGCGTGAGGGAGGCAAGACAGTAGGGGCAGGGGTTATAAGCAAGGTTGTGGAGTAAGTCAGAAGTCAGGAGTCAATAGTCAGGAGTAATAAAGTAAAGGATAATAAAAATGAGAGATGTAATTACATTAGCGTGTACTGATTGCAAGAACCGTAACTATTCTACAACAAAGAATAAGAGAAATACACAGGATAAGTTAGAGCTTAAAAAATATTGTCCTTGTTGTAGAAAACACACGGGTCACAAGGAGGTTAAATAAGGCAGGGACACTTACCTCCCGGTGTGAAAAGGATGGAAGTGTCCCAATATGCAGGCCAGTAGCTCCAACGGCTAGAGCACCGGTCTCCAAAACCGGGTGTTGTGGGTTCGAATCCCTCCTGGCCTGCCAGTTAATGGATATATAAAAAAATGAATGCAAAAATAATTGAGAATGTAAAAGAATTTTTTCTGGAAGTTAAGACTGAAATTAAAAAGGTCACCTTCCCAACTAAGGATGAGACATTGGGCACAACTGCTGTAGTGCTTGTGCTTGTATCTTTAGCAACGATATATTTGTGGGTAATAGACGTAGCCTTATCGGAGATAATAGCAAAGATTCTACCTTAAAATGCGAGGAAATGAAGAGGGCGTGATGACAAAACAGTGGTTTGTAGTTCATACTTATTCAGGATTTGAAAATAAGGTAAAGACGGGTATTGAAGAAAGGGTTACCACGCTTGGTGTCAAGGATAAGTTTGGTCAGATACTTATACCAACGGAGAATGTGATTGAATTAAAAGAAGGGAAGAAGAGGGTTGCTGTAAAGAAGGTATTTCCCGGATACATTTTGATTGAAATGGAAATGTCAGATGAGACATGGAATTTAGTTACGAACATTCCAAAGGTGACGGGGTTTGTTGGCGGAGGTGGAGCTCCTTCACCTTTATCAGATAAAGAGGTTGAGTCTATTATTCTGCAGATGGACGCGAGTGTGTCAACACCAAGAAGCCGTATTCAATTCAACAGGGGAGATGCAGTAAGGATCGTAGTGGAACCATTTCTTGGGTTTAATGGTACTGTAGATGATGTTGACATTGATCATGGGAAGGTAAAAGTATTAGTGAGTATATTTGGCCGGGCAACACCGGTGGAATTGGATTTCTTACAGGTGGAAAAATTGTGATAGAAGGGAGAACATTATTATGGCAAAAGAAATAACAAGAAATATCAAACTGCAGCTTCCGGCTGGTAAAGCTAATCCTGCTCCGCCTGTCGGGCCGGCGCTCGGACAGCATGGTGTTAATATTATGGAATTCTGCAAGGCGTTCAATGCAAAGACTCAGGGTCAGGAAGGGACTATCATCCCTGTTCTCATTAATGTGTATTCTGACAGGTCATTTGATTTTGTATTGAAGACACCACCGGCCTCTGAGCTGATTAAGAAGGCGGCCGGTATTGTAAAAGGCTCAGGCACTCCAAATAAAGACAAGGTTGGAAAACTTACCTCTGTTCAGGTGCGGGAGATAGCCAAAGTTAAAATGCCTGATTTAAATTGTCATGATATAGATGCTGCATACAATATAATCGCCGGAACAGCAAGAAGTATGGGGATAGATATTACTTAAAGGAGTTGGAAAATGGGAAAAAAATATTCGGCAAGTCTTGAGAAAGTTGACAGAAATAAAATGGTTTCACTGGAAGAGGCAATTACGCTGGCCAGGGAAATTGCGTGGACTAAATTTGACGAGTCTGTTGATTTGGCGGTTCGCCTGGGTGTGGACCCCAGACATTCAGACCAGATGGTAAGGGGCGCTGTTGTACTGCCTCATGGTACGGGAAAGAGTGTAAAAGTGATTGCCTTTGCAAAAGGTGAGAAGGAGAGAGAGGCAAGGGAAGCCGGTGCTGACTATATTGGCGCTGAAGACCTTGCAGATAAGATCACTAACGGATGGCTTGAGTTTGATTTTGCAGTTGCAACTCCGGATATTATGGGGCTTGTCGGAAAACTTGGGAAGATATTAGGCCCCCGCGGTTTGATGCCAAATCCAAAAATGGGTACTGTTACTTTCGACATAGGAAAGGCTATTCGCGATATAAAACTTGGTAAGGTAGAGTACAGAGTAGATAAAACTGCCATTGTTCACGTCCCTGTTGGAAAGGTTTCATTTGACAAAAGAAAACTCTTCGAAAATGCTGTTGCTGTGATGGAATCTATTGTGAAGAGTAAGCCGGCTTCAAGTAAGGGGCGTTATCTTAAGACCATAACGGTATCTTCTACTATGGGTCCTGGTATTAAAGTTGATCCTGTAGCTGTTGGCAATCTGTTTGAGTAGCGCTCTGACTCAGTTTATTACAGTCTGAGACAGTAGGTGTCTTTCGACTTAATTGAACCGTAATGGTTCTACCTGCCGAGACGAAAATCAGAGGAGTACAATTATCCTTTCTCGGCAGGTGATTATTTAACAGAGAAAGGAGGAATAAATTTTGGCGAAACAATCCGGAAGAATCGAGAAGACCAGGATAGTCCAGGAGCTTAACGATAAATTCAGCAGGGCAAAATCGGTCATTCTTACTGACTACAAAGGGCTGACGGTAAAGGACCTCTCCGATATCAGAAATCGCCTCAGGAAGTGCGGTGCAGAGTATAAGGTTGTAAAAAACACCATAGCGCTTCGCGCCGCTGAAGGTACTGGTGTCCAAAACGTCCATGATTACTTTACAGGCACTACAGGAGTGGTCATAAGTTATGATGATTTTATGACACCAATGAAGACCCTGATTGAATATGCAAATAAGCTTGATGTATTTAAGATCAAGGTGGGTGTGCTGGAAGGGGCTGTACTGAATCCGGCCATGATTAAAGATGTTGCTTATCTGCCGTCAAGGGAAGTCTTGATCGCGAAGGCGCTTGGCA
>MHEI01000073.1:2949-3235 GCA_001805165.1 Nitrospirae bacterium RBG_16_43_11
CCTTACATGGGATTTTAAGACAATTCGCTTACGTCATTAATGCAGTTAAACAGTCTAAAGAAAAAATATAATAATATATAATAATAAAGGAGAAGAAAATGGCAGAAAATATGACAACAGATGATGTACTTATTTTTATAGATAACATGAAAGTTTTGGAATTGGCTGAGTTTGTCAAAAAGATCGAGGAGAGATATGGTGTTTCTGCGGCAGCAGCTATGCCTGTGGCAGCAGCCGGTGGTCTTGCAGCCGGTGGTGCGGCAGCAGTTGCAGAAGAGAAGACAAG
>MHEI01000073.1:3312-7168 GCA_001805165.1 Nitrospirae bacterium RBG_16_43_11
GTCTTAAAGAGGCTAAGGATCTCGTAGATGGTGCGCCTAAACCGGTCAAAACAGGAGTAACAAAGGAAGAAGCTGAGACTATTAAGGCAAAACTCGTTGAACAGGGTGCCCAGGTGGAAATAAAGTAAAATAAGGGGAATCCTCGAACCCTTATATGTAGATGATTTAACTTTTATCAGGGGGTATTAAAAAAAATGAGTAATCCCATTATCAAAGGGTGTATAGAAAGAAAAGATTTTTCAAAACTTCCTGCTAAGATAGAGATACCTGAACTATTGGAAATTCAGAAGAAATCTTTCGAGAAGTTTCTTCAGAAGGATATAGCACATGATCACAGGGAAGATCTGGGACTACAGGCGGCTTTCGAAAGCGTCTTCCCTATCTCAGATTTTAATGGAACGGCTATTCTAAGATTCACTGAATATTCCCTTGGTGAACCCAAATATGAGATATGGGAATGTATAGAAAGAGGCATGACCTATGCTGCGCCTTTGAAGATCCGGGTAAATTTAGAGATACTGGAAAAGGATGAGAAGACCGGGGTTAAGAGCACAAAGGAGGTGCGTGAGCAATGGGTCTATCTTGGTGAATTACCTCTGATGACAGATAACGGGACATTTATTATTAACGGGACAGAAAGGGTTGTTGTAAGTCAGTTACAGAGGTCCCCTGGCACATTTTTTACTCATGATAAAGGCCGGACTCATATAAGCGGAAAAATTTTATTTTCAGCAAGAATAATTCCATACAGAGGTTCATGGCTTGATTTTGAGTTTGACACAAAAGATATTTTACATGCAAGGATAGACAGGCGGCGAAAATTTCCTGCAACAATATTGTTAAAGGCTATTGGGTATTCAACTCATGAAATATTGAAACTTTACTATCCTGTTGAAGATGTACATATAAGAAACAAAAAATTCTACAGCAGTGTTGATGCGAGGGTACTTACCGGAAGCAGGATACCCTATGATCTTATAAATGAAAAAACAGGTGAGGTTGTCGTAAAAAAAAGCAACAGAATTACCCCTGGAATATTAAAGAAATTAGATAATTTAGGTATAAAAGAGGTGCCGGTTACAGCAGAAGATCTGGCAGACCGGTTAGTATTTGATGATGTTATAGACCCGGCTACAGGTGAAGTTATAGTCGGGAGTAATTCTGCATTAAATGAAGCGCTTATTGAAAAGATATTAAATTCCGGTGCTGAAAAGATAAATCTGCTTTATATTGACAACTTCCTGTTTTTTCCGATAATCAGGGATACATTATCTCATGAAAATATCGAATCGCAGGAAGGCGCTATCGTCGAAATATACAAGAGGCTTCGTCCTGGTGAAAGTCCGACTGCAGATACTGCGAAAATCATATTTGACAATCTTTTCTTCAATGCAAGGCGTTATGACCTTGCCCCGGTGGGAAGGCTCAAGTTAAATAAAAAGCTTGGTGTGGATGTTCCGCTTTCTCAAAGGACTCTTACACCCAAAGATATTGTTGAAACCATCAGATACCTTGTAAATCTGAAATCCAATAAAGGTGAAATTGATGATATAGATCATCTTGGCAACAGAAGGGTAAGGTGTGTGGGAGAGCTCCTCGAGAACCAGTTCCGTATTGGCTTGTCGAGGATGGAAAGGAGCATTAAGGAGCGTATGAACATACTTGACCTTGAGAGCGCCCTTCCGCATGACCTGATAAATGCCAAATCTGTAATTGCTGCTGTAAAGGAGTTTTTCGGCAGCAGCCAGCTTTCTCAATTTATGGATCAGACGAATCCTCTGTCAGAGATTACACATAAAAGAAGGTTATCTGCCCTTGGCCCGGGAGGTCTTACAAGAGAACGTGCAGGATTTGAAGTAAGGGATGTCCATCCGACTCACTATGGCCGTATTTGTCCTATCGAGACGCCTGAAGGACCTAACATCGGTCTCATAACCTCTCTTTCTACTTATGCACGGGTAAATGAGTTTGGGTTTATTGAGTCACCTTACAGAAAGGTTGTAAATGGCAAAGTATCTGATGATACTGTGTATCTCTCTGCTATAGATGGTGATAAGTATTATATCGCCCAGGCAAATATACCGGTAGATGACACAGGTAAAATTGTAACTGATACTGTATCTGCACGCTTTGGCGGAGACTTTATTATGATACCTTCGGAGAAAGTCGAATTTATGGATGTTTCTCCAAAGCAGATAGTCAGTGTGGCAACATCGCTTATCCCATTTCTTGAAAATGATGATGCAAACAGGGCATTAATGGGTTCGAATATGCAACGGCAGGCAGTTCCCTTAATTCATACTGATGCCCCGTTAGTTGGTACCGGTATGGAGAAGATTGTAGCAAGAGATTCAGGCAGGGTTGTTCTGTCCAAACGGTCAGGCACTGTAGAGTATGTGGATGCCAACCGTATTGTAGTAAGGGCTGAGGAGACAAAGTCAGAGGGAAAGACAAAGAAGGAAAGGACCCCTTCGGAAGAAATGAGCCTGGACATATACAGCCTTACCAAGTTTAAGCGCTCTAACCAGAATACGTGTATTAACCAGACACCTATAGTGTCGAGAGGGCAGAAGGTAGAGAGAGGGCAGGTACTGGCAGACGGCCCGGCAACTCAACTGGGTGAGCTTGCATTGGGACAGAACATTCTTGTCGCCTTTATGCCATGGGAAGGATATAACTTTGAAGATGCTATTATAATCAGCGAAAGGCTGATCAAAGATGACAGATACACTTCTATACATATTGAGGAGTTTGAGATTGAGTCAAGGGATACTAAACTCGGAAAAGAGGAAATAACAAGAGATATTCCCAATGTCAGTGAAGAGTTATTGAGAAATCTTGATGAGAGTGGAATTGTCCGTATTGGAGCTGAGGTAAAACCAGGGGATATATTGGTTGCAAAGGTCGCTCCAAAGGGTGAGACCCAGTTGACTCCGGAAGAAAAGCTTCTGAGGGCTATATTTGGTGAAAAGGCCGGGGATGTGAAAGATGTTTCACTCACTGTGCCGCCGGGGATTGAGGGTACTATCGTTGATGTAAAGATATTTTCAAGAAAAGGTGTAGAAAAGGATGAGCGTTCAAAGAGCATAGAAAATGATGAGGTATCAAAGCTGCTTAAAGAACAGCAGGAAGAAGCAAGGATTATAGAAGATGAGAGGGACAGAAGGCTCAGAAGGTTTTTCATTGGTAAGACCGTCGGCAAGCCTGTGGTGAGTCCTGCAACCAAAAAGACGCTTCTGCAAAAACATAAGGAACTCACTGAGAGTATTTTGAGAGACATCAGTGATGAAGACCTTACTGATATAGTTTTGGATAATACTGATGATATGGATAAGATTGAGGAGATATGCAACTATGCACAGCAGCAGATAGACATACTTCAGTCTATCTATGAGGATAAGATAGGGAGGGTTAAAAAGGGTGATGAACTTCCTCCGGGTGTTATAAAACTTGTTAAGGTGTACATAGCAATTAAAAGAAAATTGTCTGTTGGTGATAAGATGGCCGGCAGGCATGGAAATAAGGGCGTGATATCTGTAATAATGCCCGAAGAGGACATGCCTTGTCTTGCTGATGGTACACCGGTAGAGATGATACTGAATCCACTTGGCGTCCCTTCAAGAATGAACGTGGGACAGATTCTCGAAACACATTTAGGGTGGGCAGCAAAGGCGCTCGGCATTCATGTAACAACACCTGTATTTGAGGGCGCTTCGGAAGATGAAATAAAGAGTTTGCTGCAGGAAGGCGGATGCTCCACTACAGGACAGGCAAAATTGTATGATGGCCGCAAAGGGGAGTATTTTGACAGGGAAGTAACTATTGGCTATATGTATATGATGAAGCTTCACCATTT
>MHEI01000073.1:7215-12155 GCA_001805165.1 Nitrospirae bacterium RBG_16_43_11
TCACTTGTTACTCAGCAGCCCCTCGGTGGTAAGGCACAGTTCGGAGGACAGAGGCTTGGAGAGATGGAGGTCTGGGCTTTGCAGGCATATGGCGCTGCTGCTACGTTGCAGGAGTTTCTTACAGTTAAGTCTGATGATGTCCCGGGACGTTCGAAGATGTATGAGGCAATAGTAAAAGGAGAGAATTTCCTTACACCGGGTCTGCCCGAATCCTTCAATGTATTGATAAAAGAGCTTCAGAGCCTTGGGTTGGATGTTGAATTGCTTAAGTCCAGAGAAGGAAGTGAAAAATAGGTAGCAGGCAGCAGATAAAGCAGGGATTACCTGCTGCCTGAATAAAATGGAGGTATAAATGGCAAGTTCAGAAGACAGGGATTGGGAAAGATTATATAGCCTGTTTGAGAAGCCGAAAGAGGCGGTGTCTTTCGATGCAATAAGGATACGTGTCGCATCTCCGGAAAAGATCAGGTCCTGGTCTCACGGCGAGGTCAAGAAACCTGAAACCATCAATTATCGTTCTTTCAAGCCCGAGAGAGATGGGTTGTTTTGTGCCAAGATATTTGGACCTACCAAGGATTGGGAATGTAATTGCGGCAAGTATAAGAGAATGAAACACCGTGGGATAGTTTGTGATAAGTGCGGTGTAGAGGTTATACAGTCCAAGGTCAGGCGCGAGAGAATGGGGCACATTGAACTTGCAGCGCCGGTTGCCCATATCTGGTTTTTGAAAGGCCTCCCCAGCAGGATAGGAAATATCCTTGATATGACACTGAGGCAATTGGAGAAGGTGCTTTATTTTGAGAGCTATATTGTAATAGAACCCGGACCTGCCTCACTCCACGCAAAAGATGTTTTATCAGAAGATGAATACAGAAGACTGTTGCAGCAGCATGGAACTGCCTTTAAGGCAGGCACCGGTGCTGAGGCGATTAAAGAGCTTCTCATAAAAATAGATTTGGAGCAGCTTTATAATGAAGTAAGAACAAAGATAGAAGATGCAAGCAGTGTAGCAGTCAAGAAAAAACTCAGCAAGAGATTAAAAATTATTGATTCATTCCGGAAGTCCGGGAATAAGCCTGAATGGATGATACTGGATGTTATTCCCGTTATTCCTCCGGAACTACGGCCGTTAGTTCCATTAGATGGTGGTAGATTTGCAACATCAGACCTGAATGACTTGTACAGAAGGGTGATCAACAGGAATAACAGGCTTAAGAAATTAATGGAGTTAAAGGCTCCCGGGGTTATAATCCGCAATGAGAAGAGGATGCTTCAGGAGGCCGTTGATGCACTTTTTGACAACGGACGCAGGGGTAGAGTTATCAGGGGACCCAACAAAAGGCCGCTAAAATCGCTGAGTGACATGCTGAAGGGAAAGCAGGGCAGGTTCAGACAGAACCTCCTTGGTAAGAGGGTGGATTACTCAGGCAGGTCAGTTATCGTTGTTGGCCCTGAACTTAAGCTGCATCAGTGCGGGCTGCCAAAGAAGATGGCGCTTGAATTATTCAAGCCATTTATATTCCACAGACTCGAAGAAAAGGGTTACGCCACTACTATCAAGAGCGCTAAAAAGATGGTTGAGAAAGAAAGGCCGGAGGTGTGGGATATACTTGAAGAGGTTACTAAAGAGCATCCTGTGATGCTGAACAGGGCGCCGACACTTCACAGGCTTGGAATACAGGCATTTGACCCGATCCTTATTGAGGGCAAGGCTATAAGACTTCATCCCCTGGTATGTATGGCCTTTAATGCAGATTTTGATGGTGACCAGATGGCAGTTCATGTTCCGCTTTCAGTAGAGTCGCAGATTGAGGCAAGGGTATTGATGCTTTCTGTGAATAATGTTCTTTCGTCCGCAAATGGTGCACCTGTATTGGTTCCAACACAGGATATCGTCCTTGGTTGTTATTATCTTACAAAAGAGCATGTGGGGGCTAAAGGTGAAGGCAGAGTCTTTTCTTCTGCAATAGAGGTAAGTGCTGCTTATGAAGCGGGAGTGGTTGATGAGCATGCAAGAATCAAGGTAAGATTGAATGGTGAACTTGTTGATACAACTGTGGGAAGGGTTTTTCTGGGTGAGATATTGCCTCCCAATCTCCCTTTCTCGTTTGTTAACAAGGTTATGAATAAAAAAGAGCTGACTAAGCTTATTGACAGATGTTACAGGGAGGCTGGTCCACGTGAGACAGTGGCATTCCTGGACGATATAAAGGAGATAGGGTTCAAGTATGCTACAAAATCCGGCCTTTCTATCTGCATTGGTGACATGCACATTCCTACTAAAAAGGCTGAAATTATTGATAAGGCAAACAAGGAAATCTTAGAGGTTGAGCAACAGTACGCAGAGGGACTCATAACAAAAGGTGAGAGATACAATAAGGTGATTGATATCTGGGCACATGTTACGGAAATGGTTACTGCAGAGATGATGAGGGAATTAGGGGGGAGCAGTGGAGACAGGCGTGCCTTCAATTCTATCTTTATGATGGCTGATTCCGGTGCAAGAGGGAGTACCCAGCAGATAAGACAGCTCGGAGGAATGAGGGGGCTTATGGCGAAGCCGTCCGGCGAGATCATTGAAACGCCGATTACTGCAAACTTCCGTGAAGGGCTGACTGTGTTGCAGTATTTTATTTCAACACATGGTGCAAGAAAAGGATTGGCTGATACAGCCTTAAAGACCGCCAACTCAGGTTATCTGACAAGAAGACTGGTAGATGTTGCGCAGGATGTAATTATTACCGAAGTTGATTGTCAGAGTCAGGACGGTATATATGTAACTCCTCTTGTAGAGGGCGGCGAGATCATTGAGCCTATCGAGGAGAGGATTCTTGGGCGTATCCCTGTTGATGATATCAGAGACCCGATTACCAATGACTTGATTGTGCCTGCGCGTGAGGAGATTAATGAAGAGAGGGTAGAGGCAATAGTAGAAGCAGGTATAGATAAAGTCCTGATCCGTTCTGTTCTTACATGTCAGACCAAAAGGGGTGTATGTGTAAAGTGTTATGGAAGGGACCTCGCAAGGGGAGTCCTTGTAGATATAGGGGAGGCAGTTGGAATAATTGCAGCTCAATCAATCGGTGAGCCGGGCACACAGCTTACGATGAGAACGTTCCATATCGGCGGTACTGCAAGTAAGGTAGTGGAACAGACTGTTCTCGAAGCAAAAAATGGCGGGATAATAAAGTATATGAATATCAATACAGTCAAAAACAAAGAAGGTGACTGGGTTGCGATGAACAGGAACGGTAAGATAATAATTTATGATGAAGAAGGAAGAGAAAAGGAAAAATACTCTGTAGTATATGGTGCGAGGTTAAAGGTATCTGATAACCAGAAGGTGAAGGGAGGGCAGAAGCTTGTGGAGTGGGACCCTCACTCAATGCCTATCCTGACAGAGGTGGGCGGCAAGATAGCGTTTGGTGACATTGTTGATGGCGCCACTATGAAGGAAGAGGTGGATGAAGTAACCGGGCTTTCACGAAAGGTCATTGTTGATTTCCAGGGAACTTCGCTAAGACCCAGGATTTCTATCAAGGATGAATCAAACAAGACTGTAAAGATACAGGGGACTAATGCAGTTGCAAGGTACCTGCTCCCCACAGGTGCTCATATTGTTGTGGAGAAAGGGAATCCGGTATACCCCGGAGATGTGCTTGCAAAGATACCCCGCGAAATCACGAAGACCAAAGACATTACAGGTGGTTTGCCAAGGGTTGCCGAGCTTTTTGAGACCAGAAAGCCTAAAGAACAAGCGGTTATAAGCGAGATAGATGGTGTCATTGAATTCGGTGGATTTATAAAAGGGATGAGAAGGGTAATAGTAAAAAATGAGTCAGGTGATCTGAAAGAATATTTAATACCGAAAGGCAAACACATAAATGTTCATGAGGGTGACTGGGTTATGGCCGGAGAACCGTTAATGGATGGTTCCGCTAATCCGCAGGACATTTTAAGTATTCTTGGGCCGAAAGAATTACAGAAGTATCTTGTTGATGAGATACAACAGGTTTACAGGCTGCAGGGTGTCACTATTAACGATAAACATATAGAAGTTATTGTCAGACAGATGTTGAAGAAGGTAAAAATAGAGGATACGGGTGATACTGATTTCCTTATCGGAAGCCAGGTTGATAAGTTTGCGTTTGAGGAGGAGAATGAAAGGGTCGTGAAGACTGGTGGTAAGCCGGCAATAGGGATGCCTGTACTAATGGGTATAACTAAGGCTGCATTAACCACGGATAGCTTTATATCAGCCGCATCTTTCCAGGAGACCACAAGGGTGCTTACGGAGGCAGCAGTCAGCGGTAAGGTTGATGAACTTCTCGGACTCAAGGAAAATGTAATAGTCGGGAGACTTATACCCTCAGGCACAGGACTGCCATTTTACAGAGAGACATACTTGAAGTCTATCCGGAAAAAGGAGCCTGACATACCAAAAGAGAAAGAGTAATCCATAGGAATTCCATTAGCGATGATGTTTTACATTAGCTCTGTATAAAAATCTCTTGACAAATCTGATACATTCTATTAGAATTGCAAAGTTTTGGAGATAAACCTTTTGTTTATTTGATGAGGAGAAATTGTGCCGACTATAAATCAGTTAGTCAGAAAGGGACGCACTCAAGTTAAAAGCAGGACTAAAAGTCCCGCTCTAAAGTCAAGTCCCCAGAAAAGGGGGGTTTGTATAAGGGTCTATACCTCAACACCAAAAAAACCTAATTCAGCATTGAGAAAAGTTGCGAGGGTGCGCCTTACAAACGGAATGGAAATAACAGCATATATTCCGGGCGAAGGGCACAACCTGCAGGAACATTCCATTGTTCTTGTAAGGGGTGGAAGGGTAAAGGACTTACCGGGTGTAAGATACCATATAGTCAGGGGAACTCTTGATTCTGCAGGTGTGCAGAAAAGAAAAAGAAGCCGTTCAAAGTATG
>MHEI01000073.1:12239-34359 GCA_001805165.1 Nitrospirae bacterium RBG_16_43_11
AGATATATTTATAAAGACATTTATTACGTTCGTATTAGTTAGTCTACAGGAGATGTTCTGATATGCCAAGGCATGGATGGGTTAAGCAAAGAGAGTCGAAGCCGGATTTGAAGTTTAATGATATATTAGTGGCTAAAATCATTAGTAATATCATGAAGCAGGGAAAGAAAAGTGTCGCTGAGGGAATATTCTACGGTGCACTCGATATTATAAAGGAAAAAAGCGCTGCAGTTGATCCTGTTAAGATATTCAGGGCAGCAATGGATAATGTAAAGCCTGTAGTTGAAGTTAAATCCCGCAGGGTGGGGGGGGCGTCATATCAGGTGCCTGTAGATATAAGGACACCCAGGCGCAATGCCCTTGCGATCAGGTGGATTGTGTCGTATGCGAGGGACAGATCAGGCCGTAATATGCGTGAAAAATTAGCGGCTGAGATCATGGATGCAGCAAATGGAACAGGCGGGGCAGTTAAAAAGAAGGAAGATACACACAGGATGGCAGAAGCCAATAAGGCTTTTGCGCACTATCGGTGGTAAGATAATAATGCAAATATCAAATGAGGTTCTTGCAAAAGTCCCCATTTTGTCATTTTGATTTCTTCATGATTAATTCGGAGGAGTAAGTGTCAAGGCAGTATCCATTAGATAAGACCAGGAATATAGGTATCATGGCTCATATTGATGCCGGAAAGACGACATCCACGGAACGTATACTGTACTATACCGGTGCTTCATATAAAATTGGTGAAGTGGATGAAGGTACGGCCACTATGGACTGGATGGAGCAGGAGAAGGAGCGCGGAATCACGATTACGTCTGCGGCTACAACCTGTTTCTGGAAAGATATGCGTATTAATATCATTGATACGCCCGGTCATGTGGATTTTACTATTGAAGTTGAAAGATCACTCAGGGTTCTTGACGGTGCAGTTGCTATATTTGATGCAGGGCAGGGTGTTGAACCACAGTCTGAGACTGTCTGGAGACAGGCAGATAAATACAAGGTGCCAAGGATTGCCTTTATAAACAAGATGGATAAGGTAGGTGCAGATTTCCTCGAGAGTGTTAAATCAATGGTGGATAGGCTTGGCGCTAATCCTATTGCTGTTCAGCTTCCAATAGGTGCGGAGAATACCTTCAGGGGGCCCATAGACCTGATTTCCATGAAGGCCGTTTACTTTGATGATGAAACACTGGGAGCAAAGTATGTTATTGATGAAATCCCTGATGAGTTGCGTTCGCTTGCACAGGAATACAGGGATAAGATGATAGAGAAGCTGGCAGATTGTGATGAAGATGTAATGGAGAAATATATAGCGGGTGAAGAAGTCACAATTGATGAGATAAAGAAAGCGCTGCGTCATGGGACGATAGAAATGAAGTTAACTCCGGTGCTGTGCGGCTCTTCATTTAAGAATAAGGGTGTGCAGTTATTGCTGGATGCAATAATGGACTATCTCCCTTCCCCATTGGATCTGCCTCCGGTTAAGGGGATTGATCCTGATAAGGATACTGAGATAGAAAGGCGTGCTGATGACAATGAACCATTTTCAGCATTGGCATTCAAGATTATGACTGATCCGTATGTAGGGCAATTGACTTACTTCAGGGTTTACTCTGGAGTGTTGAATTCAGGTTCCTATGTTTTTAATTCTACAAAGGATACAACTGAGAGGATCGGGCGGTTACTTAAGATGCATGCCAATAAAAGGGAAGAGATAAAGTCTGTATATTGCGGTGAAATTGCTGCGGCAGTGGGTTTGAAAAATACCACTACAGGAGACACCTTGTGTGACAAGGATAAGCCTATAATACTCGAGAAGATGGAATTTCCTGAGCCTGTAATAGGTATTGCAATAGAGCCGAAGACGAAGACAGACCAGGAGAGGATGGGGGTAGCCCTGCAGAAGCTTGCACAGGAAGACCCGTCTTTCAGGGTTAAGTCAGATGAGGAAACCGGTCAGACTATTATATCCGGTATGGGCGAGTTGCATCTTGAGATTATAGTTGACAGGATGTTGAGAGAGTTTAAGGTTGAGGCCAATGTGGGTAAACCACAGGTTGCTTACAGAGAAACCATTAAAGGTAAAGTTGAGAGCGAAGGCAGGTATATCAGACAGACAGGAGGGCGCGGCCAGTATGGGCATGTCTGGATTACGGTTGAAGCGCAGACGCCGGGAGAGGGTTTCGTATTTGAAAATAAAATTGTCGGCGGTTCTGTTCCAAGGGAATACATACCGGCAGTTGAGAAGGGTATAAGGGAGGCTCTGGATTCCGGTGTACTTGCAGGTTATCCGGTTGTAGATGTCAAGGTATCACTGTTTGATGGGTCATATCATGATGTGGATTCATCTGAAATGGCCTTTAAGATTGCCGGCTCTATGGCGTTTAAGGATGGCGCAAAGAGGGCAAATCCTGTGCTTCTCGAACCCATAATGGCGCTTGAGGTTACAGTTCCTGAAGAATACATGGGTGATGTAATTGGCGATATTAACTCGAGGAGGGGAAGGATTCAGGCTGTCAGGCCAAGGTCAGCAGCTCAAATAATAACAGCAGAGGCGCCTCTCTCGGAGATGTTTGGATATGCGACAGATTTAAGGTCTCTTACGCAGGGTCGCGCTACATTTACTATGCAGTTTGCAAGATATGAAGAGATTCCAAGGAATATCTCTGAACAGATAGTGGCAAAGGTCAAAGGATAAATCAGGATAGAATAAGGAGGTTGAAGCATGGCAAAGGCAAAGTTTGAGAGGAAGAAGCCACACGTAAATGTAGGGACAATAGGACATGTAGATCATGGTAAGACTACATTGACTGCGGCGATAACGATGTTATTGCATAAGCGGGGTTTAGCGGATTATATACCGTATGATCAGATAGACAAGGCGCCTGAGGAGAAGGAGCGCGGGATAACGATAAGCATATCTCATGTAGAGTATCAGACGGAGAAGCGTCATTATGCGCATGTAGATTGTCCTGGCCATGCGGATTATGTAAAGAACATGATTACCGGAGCAGCGCAGATGGATGGTGCGATACTGGTGGTAAGTGCGGCAGATGGTCCTATGCCGCAGACTCGTGAGCACATATTATTGGCGCGTCAGGTAGGAGTGCCGTACGTAGTGGTATTTTTGAATAAGGCTGACATGGTAGATGACAAGGAGTTATTGGAGTTGGTTGAGTTAGAGGTGCGGGAGTTATTGAGCAAGTATAATTTTCCTGGTGATGATGTACCAATAGTTACAGGTAGTGCATTGCAGGCTGTTGAGTGCGGCTGTTCGAAGGATGAGTGTCCGAAGTGTGGTCCGATAATGAAGTTGATGAAGTCTGTGGATGAGTACATAGTTACTCCAAAGCGTGATATAGATAAGCCGTTTATGATGGCGATAGAGGATGTATTCAGTATATCGGGTCGTGGTACGGTAGTTACGGGGAGGGTAGAGAGCGGGATAGTGCGTGTAGGTGATGAGATAGAGATAGTAGGGATAAGGGCGACGCAGAAGAGTATAGTTACCGGTGTAGAGATGTTTCGTAAGATATTGGATGAGGGTCAGGCAGGAGACAATCTTGGGGTATTGCTGCGTGGTACGAAGAAGGATGATGTTGAGCGTGGGATGGTATTGGCGAAGCCTGGCAGTATAACGCCGCACACGAAGTTTAAGGCAGAGGTGTACATATTGACCAAGGAGGAGGGAGGCCGTCACACGCCGTTTTTCAATGGTTACAGGCCGCAGTTTTATTTCAGGACTACGGATGTTACGGGTATAATGCAGTTGCCTGAGGGAGTAGAGATGGTGATGCCTGGAGATAATATAACGGTGGATGCTGATTTGATAACGCCGATAGCGATGACCGATGGATTGAGGTTTGCAGTGCGTGAGGGAGGCAAGACAGTAGGGGCAGGGGTTATAAGCAAGGTTGTGGAGTAAGTCAGAAGTAGAATCTTTAAATATGCTGCATAAACATAGCTTGAACAAAGGAACAAAAGAATGGCAATAGGACAGAAGATAAGGATAAGATTAAAGGGGTATGACTACAAATTGCTTGATCAGTCTGCTGCAGAGATTGTAGAAACAGCGAAAAGGACTGGCGCCAGAGTTTCAGGGCCTATCCCTCTGCCTACGAGTATTAACAAATTTACTGTACTGACTTCGCCTCATGTAGATAAAAAAGCGAGAGAACAGTTTGAAATGCGAACTCATAAAAGACTTATTGATATTTATGAACCTACACCTGAGACAGCAGATGCATTGATGAAATTGGATATATCTGCCGGTGTTGATGTAGAAATAAAATTATAAAAGTTTCAATCCTTGAACCCTATATCAACTAAGCGGGAGAAAGACGGAAGTTATTATGATTAACGGACTGATTGGAATAAAGCATGGTATGACTCAAATATTTACTGCAGAAGGCAGGGTAATACCTGTTACAGTAGTCGAGGCCGGTCCATGCAAGGTGGTAACAAAGAAGACAAATGAGAAGGACGGTTATGAATCGGCTCAGCTTAGTTTTAAGGATGCTAAAGAAAAGCATCTCACAAAGCCGGTGCTGGGGCATTTTAAGAAGAATAATATATCCCCTGCAAGACATCTTGTAGAGTTTAGTGGTGACATGGCATCTCTGAAGAGTGGTCAGGAGATTACAGTAGAGTTATTTCAGGAAGGTGACATGGTTGATGTGAGTGGTGTTACAAAGGGAAAGGGATTTCAGGGGGTAATGAAAAGACATAAATTCGCAGGAGGGCCTGCAACTCACGGGTCTATGTTTCACAGGGCCCCAGGTTCAATTGGCAGCAGTGCATATCCGTCACGGGTGAGGAAAAACAAAAGGATGCCGGGACATATGGGCAGCAAGAGACGTACTGTTCAGAATCTTGAAGTGGTTGGCGTTCGTAAAGAGGATAATATACTCTTGATAAGGGGGGCGATACCAGGGAGTAAGGGATCGCTGGTGTACGTTAAGAAGGCTGTTAAGGGCAGATTAATCTAAAAAGTGAATGGTGAGAAAATAATGTTACAAGTACCTGTAGTTGATACTAATAATAATAAGATTGGTGATATAAGCCTTAATGAGAAGATCTTTGGTCAGCCTGTTAATGAGGCATTGCTGCATGAAGCTGTATCCATGGTGCTCAATAATCGCAGACAGGGGACACATGCAACCAAGACGAGGGCGTTTGTAAGCGGCGGTGGGAAAAAGCCATGGAAACAGAAAGGTGCCGGGAGGGCACGCTCAGGGTCGTCCAGATCTCCAGTATGGAGAGGAGGCGGAATAGTATTTGGACCGCATCCCCGGGATTATTCTTACAGTATTCCGAGAAAGAAAAGCCGTCTCGCCTTATATTCCGCTCTTTCTTCCAAACTTAAGGAAAATAATCTTGTGATTCTTGAATCATTTGGTGTAACGAATGGAAAGACAAAGGAAATTGTATCGCTGTTGCGAAGGCTTAATCTATCGGAAAGCACATTGATTGTTTGTGATGGAGAGAATACGTCTGTATACATTGGAGGCCGTAATCTGGAGGGGGTTCTTGTTATGGATGTCAAAGAGATTAATGTGTATGATCTCTTGAAATACAAAAACCTGATTATTACAAAAGATGATATTGAGAAAGTAGCTGAGGTGTGGTCGTGAATATTGATATACATGACATTATCTGTTACCCGATTATCACAGAGCGAAGCACAGAACTACGTGAGAGAATGAACAAGGTATTGTTTATTGTCAACCCATATGCTAATAAGATACAAATCAAAAGGGCAGTTGAGGAATTACTTAAGGTTAAGGTTGAGAAAGTTAATGTAACTAATGTTGAAGGCAAAAAAAAGAAACTCGGTAAGTTTGAAGGTGTAAAACCGGGAAAGAAGAAGGCAATTGTTACCCTGAAAAAAGGGGAAAAATTAGAAATATTTGAGGGTGCATAAGTTATGGGACTTAAAAGCTATAAACCGACTTCACCTGGTGTTCGAGGAAAGACAAGCCTCACGTTCGATGAGATAACTAAGTCAGAACCGGAGAAGTCTTTAGTTACATCGAAGAAAAGTAGTGGTGGCAGGAATAATAATGGGCGTATAACTGCTGACCATAAAGGTGGTGGTCACAGACAACTATATAGGAAAATTGATTTCAGGCGTGAAAAGGCAGGCGTGCCGGCAAAGGTTGCAGCGATTGAGTATGATCCGAACAGGACAGCAAGGATTGCCTTGCTCAATTATGCGGATGGAGAAAAGAGGTACATTATACATCCTGAAGGAATGAAGGTTGGAGATATAGTAAGTTCAGGTCCTGACAGTGAGATTAAGTCAGGAAATGCACTTCCTTTGTCCAATATCCCACTTGGTACAATGATTCACAATATTGAATTATCGCCAGGCAGGGGTGCTCAGCTTGCAAGGAGCGCCGGAGCTGCATTTCAGCTCATGGCAAAGGAAGGCGATTATGCGACAATCAGGATGGGGTCCGGTGAGATAAGATTGGTGCAATCAAGGTGCATGGCTACTATCGGTCAGGTTGGAAACATGGAGCATATAAATGTTTCTATAGGTAAGGCAGGAAAATCGAGATGGCTTGGTAAGAGGCCTCATGTAAGGGGAGTGGCTATGAATCCGGTTGATCATCCACATGGAGGCGGTGAGGGTAAGACTTCAGGTGGCAGACACCCCTGCACACCATGGGGTAAACCGACAAAGGGATATAAGACACGAAGGAACAAGACGACTGGTAAGTTGATAATTAAGCGGAGGAAGTAAGGTAAATGGCACGTTCTATCAAAAAAGGGCCTTTTATAGATTCTCATCTTTCAAATAAGATTGAGGCGATGAATCAGGTTGGCGAAAGAAAGATAATAAAGACATGGTCGAGACGGTCAACTATTATTCCTGAAATGATAGGACATACAATTGCCGTACATAATGGAAAAAAATTCATTCCGGTATATGTAACGGAAAATATGATAGGTCACAAGCTTGGGGAGTTCTCACCGACCAGGACTTTTAAGGCCCATTCCGGTAGTAAGACTGAAAAATCAACTGCGGTTAAATAGCATATTATTTAATTGTACGGACATAATTAGTGAAGAGGGGAGTTTCTAAGTAATGGAATCAAAAGCCATATTAAGGTATGCAAGGGTGGCGCCAAGAAAGGCGAGGAAGGTTATAAATCTTGTTCGTGGAAAAAATGTGGGAGAGGCACTTAATATACTTAAATTCCTGCCACAACACGCATCTTTTACTATAGATAAAGTGTTGAAATCCGCCATTGCAAATGCAAAGCAAAAGGAGATAGGGGATATAGATGATCTGGTTATAAGCAGCGCCTATGTGGATCACGGGCCTGCGTTGAAAAGATTTACAGCAGGGCCGATGGGAAGGGCCATGAGAAGGAAAAAGCATATGAGTCATATAACGGTTGTTCTTTCTCCAAAAGAGACGGGAACGCGGCGGTAAGATACAGGGAGGAGGAAGTTTGGGACAGAAGGTTCATCCAATTGGATTTAGGTTAGGGTATATTAAGTCGTGGAATTCAAAATGGTATGCAGAGCGGGGGTATGCTGCATTGCTGCATGAGGATATTAAGGTAAGGAAGCTTGTTAAAAGCAAGTTAGCACATGCAGGAGTTTCCAGAATAGACATTGAACGTTCTACCCAGACTGCCAAGATTAACATTCATACTGCCAGACCTGGAATTATTATAGGAAGAAAGGGTTCGGAAGTTGAGAAACTGAAAAAGGATCTCGAAGGACTTACAAACAAACAGGTTTCAGTAAACATACTTGAGATAAAAAAGCCTGAGACTGATTCGCAGCTTGTTGCAGAAAATATAGCTTCACAATTAGTAAAAAGGATTGCTTTCAGAAGGGCTATGAAGAAGAGTGTATCTGCAGCCATGAGGTTTGGTGCACAGGGAATAAAGATTCAATGTTCCGGCCGTCTTGCCGGTTCTGAGATTGCGAGATCAGAGTGGTACAGGGAAGGGCGGGTACCCTTGCATACTCTCAGGGCAGACATAGATTATGGCTTTGCAGAGGCTAAGACTACATATGGCCAGATAGGGATAAAGGTCTGGATATATAAAGGTGAGGTACTTTCGGAAAGGGAGGAGACAGCAGGTGTTAGCGCCTAAGAAGGTAAAACATAGAAAATGTCAAAAGGGAAACACAAATGGTAAGGCATCAAGAGGTGCTGATCTGAGTTTTGGAACCTATGGACTTAAGGCGATGGAGCCTTGTTTAATAACAGCGAGACAGATAGAGGCCGCCCGTATAGCTATTACAAGACATGTGAAACGTGGCGGAAGGGTTTGGATACGTATATTCCCGGATAAACCTGTAACCAAGAAACCCGCTGAAACAAGGATGGGTAAAGGTAAGGGGCCGGTAGAGGGATGGGTTGCAGTAGTGCTTCCCGGCCGGATATTATATGAGATGGATGGGGTAACAAAAGAGATTGCCAGGGAGGCGTTAAGGCTGGCGGCCCACAAACTTCCGGTAGCAACAAAGTTTATTCAAAGGGGGGTATTTTAATATGAAATTGACAGATATGCGCGGCGCCACCCTGGAGGAGTTAACAGAGCGGGAGAAAGAGTTAAAGAGAGAAATGTTTAATCTAAGATTTCAGCAGGCAATTGGAGGCAGTCTTGAAAATCCAATGCGCATTAAAAATGTAAGAAAAGAAGTTGCAAGGATTAAGACTGTAGTAAAGCAGATGAAGGCGGAGGGGTGATGGTTAACCATAGACGAAAAGAGTTTCTGGGCAGGGTTATCAGCGACAAGATGAACAAGACTGTAACTGTACTTGTTGAGAGTCTGTACAGGCATCCAAGATATGGCAAGGTAGTTAAAATGAGGACGAAATTCAAGGCCCATGATGAGGATAATAAATGCCATGAAGGCGACAAGGTGAAAATAATAGAGACAAGGCCTTTAAGTAAGGATAAACATTGGAAGGTTATTGATATATTGGAAAGCAGTCACTCAGGGGAGTAGATAATAATATGATTCAGCCAAGGACAATATTAGAAGTTGCAGATAACTCAGGTGCCAAGAAGGTGATGTGCATAAGGGTAATGGGAGGATCTAATAGGAGATACGCAAGTATCGGTGATGTTATTGTTGTGAGTGTTAAGGAGGCGATCCCTGATGGAACTGCAAAAAAAGGTCAGGTTGCAAAGGCTGTTATAGTAAGGTCTGTTGACAGCTTGCGCCGTGATGATGGTTCATATATCAGATTTGACAAGAATGCGGCAGTTCTTATTAATGCACAGGGTGAGCCAATAGGTACAAGAATCTTTGGTCCGGTTGCCAGGGAACTAAGGTGGAAGAAATTCATGAAGATTATCTCTCTTGCTCCGGAGGTAGTGTAATGCAGGTAAAAATAAAAAAAGGTGACACAGTAGAGGCTATTTACGGTAAGGAAAAGGGTAAAAAAGGAAAGGTCCTCAGGGTCCAATCCTCAGGCACGAACCGGTATGTATTTGTAGAAAAGCTTAACATAATGAAAAAGCATATGAAGCCTTCTCAGAAGAATAAAGAGGGAGGCATACTGGAAATAGAAGGTCGTTTGCATGTATCTAACGTATCCATAATATGTCCAAAATGCAGTAAGACATCAAGAGTGGGTTTTCAAATAAGTACTGAAAAAAAGACGCGTTTTTGCAAGAAGTGCAGGGAGATCATAGATTAGTTAACGTTGAACTTGAAGAAAAGGTTTATAACATTATGGGAAAAGAAGAAATAAAAAAGTCCATGCCAAGGCTCAAAGAAAAATATCAGAAAGAGGTTATTCCAGCTCTCATTCAGGAATTTTCATATAAGAATCCTGTTCAGGCGCCTCAGGTTAAAAAAATAGTAATTAATGCCGGAATTGGAGAGGCAGTTCAGAATGTTAAGTTGCTCGATGGAGTTGTTGAAGAGTTAAAACAGATATCAGGTCAACAGCCCATAATTACAAAGGCAAAGAAGTCAATTGCAACTTTTAAGCTGCGTGAAGGAATGCCTGTTGGTTGCAAGGTCACGCTCAGGGGCGACAGGATGTATGAATTTCTTGACAGATTAATCAGTATTGCGCTGCCAAGGATAAGGGACTTCAGGGGGATTAATGGTAATTCATTCGATGGGAAGGGAAATTATACCCTTGGATTAAAAGAACAGATCCTATTTCCAGAGATAAAGTATGAGTCTGTGACATTTATGCATGGGTTTGACATTACAATTATTACGAGTGCAAATACTGATAAAGAGGGTAAGACCCTGTTAAAATTCATGGGGATGCCGTTTAGGAATTAGAGGAGGATGTGTGGCAAAGAAGTCTCTTATAGCAAAAGCTAAACTTGAACCTAAGTTTAAAGTCCGCAAATATAACCGGTGTCCAATATGCGGGAGATCGAGGGCATTTCTAAGAAAGTTTCAGATGTGCCGTATATGTTTCAGGTCTTATAGTCTAAAGGGTGATATCCCGGGGGTAATTAAGTCAAGCTGGTAAGTTTTTTACAGTAGGATTCAACCTGAAACCCTTATAATTTTGGAGTAAAAAAATGGTAATGACAGATCCAATAGCAGACATGTTAACGAGAATCAGAAATGCCAGTCATCAGAAGCTGGCAACTGTTGACATTCCTATGTCTAAGTTGAAGCTTGAGATGGCAAGGATTCTGAAAGAATGCGGTTTTATAGCATATTATAAGGTGGAAGGAGAAGGTTTACCAAGAAAGATTTGTGTTCATCTTAAATATAGCAGGAATGACATACCGGTTATTACAGGTATTAAAAGGATAAGCAAACCAGGATGCAGGGTTTATGTTGGAACGGATGATATACCGAAGGTCGTGGGTGGTATAGGGGTCGCCATTCTTTCAACATCCGGTGGTCTTGTATCAGATAGGGAAGCAAGGAAAGATAAAGTTGGTGGTGAAGTTTTGTGTTATGTCTGGTAAAAAATACTAAGGATAAATAAAATGTCGAGGATTGGTAAAAAACCTATAGCGATACCCAAAGGGGTAGAAATTAAAGTAGATAAGAATGTTGTATCAGTTAAAGGACCTAAGGGAAGTTTACATAAAACATTCTCTACTGATGTAGATATCAGTACACAGGAAGGGGCGATATCAGTGTCATCAATGGGGAGTGACAAACATTTCAGGGCACTGCATGGACTTACAAGAACTCTCATATCCAATATGATAGAAGGTGCGAATAATGGCTATGAAAAGGTGCTTGAGATCAGCGGTGTTGGTTACAAGTCCGCGCTGCAGGGCAGGAATGTAGTGCTTAATCTGGGTTTCTCTCATCAGATAACTTTTCCATTGCCTGATGGAATAGATGCAGCAATTGAAAAACAGACTGTAATTACATTAAAGGGAGCTGATAAGGAATTGGTGGGGCAGGTCGCAGCCAATATACGCGGGATGAGAATTCCGGAGCCTTATAAAGGGAAGGGCATTAAGTATAAGAATGAAAGGATAATCCGGAAAGCGGGGAAGACCGGAAAGAAGTAGATATAACCTGGTAATTCCCTGCAGTTTGCTGTAGGGTTCTTCATTGTATTTGATATTTATTAAGCGGGAGGTCAGAGTTGTCTAAGGAAGACTTAAGGGAAAGAAGACACAACCGGGTCAGAAAAAAAATCGCCGGAACACAGGATAGGCCGAGGTTGAGTGTTTATAAGAGTAACAGGTATATATATGCCCAGCTTATTGACGACATGAAGGGGTGTACAATTGTAAGTGCATCTTCCATAGAGGAGGAGTTCAGTGCTAATAATGTCAACTGTGAGCTTTCAAAACAGGTTGGTATGCTTATTGGAAAACGGGCGGTAGAGCAAGGGATAAAAAGTGTTGTATTCGACCGCAGTGGTTATAAATATCATGGCAATATAAAGTCACTGGCAGATGGTGCCAGAGAGAGCGGATTGGAATTTTAATGTTGCGGAATTTGTTAATGGGGGGGTGTCTTGAAGAAGATTAATCCTGAAGAGCTTACCTTAAAGGATAAAGTTGTTCATATAAACCGGGTTGCAAAAGTGGTTAAAGGGGGCAGAAGGTTTAGTTTCAGCGCCCTTGTAGTCATAGGTGATGAGAATGGGTGTATTGGATATGGGAAGGGTAAGGCATCTGAAGTCCCGGAAGCCATACGTAAGGCAATGGAGCATGCCAAGAAGAATCTTGTAAGATTTCCGTTAAGGAATTCGACTGTTCCGCATGATATAATTGGACATTTTGGCGCTGAGAGTGTTGTTATCAGGCCTGCTTCTTCAGGAACAGGGATAATAGCAGGAGGGGCTGTCAGGGCCATAATGGAAGTTGCCGGTGTTCAAAATGTGTTATGTAAGTCCCTGGGGAGTGGAAATCCGTTTAATGTTGTGCGTGCAACTATAGAAGGACTAAAGTTGTTAAGGATACCGGAGGATGTTATAAAATTACGTGAGACAAGGGTGGAAGAGACACCATAGATATTATATTAGTAGTGGATATTCCGGAGAAATTAATGAAGAAGATTGTAATAAAACAGATTAAGAGTGGAATCGGTAAACCTGAAAAGCACAAGAAAATAATCAGAGGGTTGGGTTTGAGGAAGATTGGTCATACTGTACTCAGAGAAGACACACCGGAGATAAGGGGTATGGTTTGGAAGATAAAGCATCTTTTGGAGGTGGTGGAGGGGTCTGATGAAGCTTAATGAACTAAAACCTGCAAAGGGCGCTAAAAAGAAGCGCAAGAAAATAGGAAGAGGTCCCGGATCAGGTCATGGAAAGACCGCTACAAAAGGGCATAAGGGGCAACTTGCAAGGTCTGGCGGAGGAAAAGGGCCTGCGTTTGAAGGCGGCCAGATGCCTCTTCACAGGAGATTGATAAAGAGGGGGTTTAAGAATCCATTTAAAGTAAGATACGAAGTTGTCAATCTTGATACAATAGATAAGTATTTCAATGAAGGAGAGACTGTTAATCCTGATTCCCTTTCAGGAAAGGGAATAATCAAACGATCTGCAGATGCGATAAAGATCCTCAGCCGGGGAGAGATATCAAAGCCATTGTTGGTAAAGGCGAATAAATTCAGCAGGAAGGCAATTGAGATGATTCTGAGCGCCGGTGGAACTGCAGAGGTAATTTAAGTGCTTGATAGATTAGTAAACAGTATAAAGAATGTTTTAAAAATAGAAGAGCTTAGAAGAAGGATCTTTTTTACCTTTGGATTACTGGCCATTTACCGTCTTGGAGGTCATACTCCCACACCTGGAATAAATGGAGCTGCACTGAGTCAGTTTCTTCGTGACAAAGGCGGCGCACTCATGGGGTTCTTTGATATATTTTCCGGCGGCGCACTCTCAAAACTTTCCATATTTGCGCTTGGTATTATGCCGTATATATCTGCATCCATTATACTACAGTTGCTGACAGTTGTTATACCAACCCTGGCAAATTTAGCGAAGGAGGGAGAGAGCGGACGAAGGACAATTACGCAATATACAAGATATCTGACAGTATTGATAAGTCTTATCCAGTCAATTGGTATTGCGATAGGTCTTGAAGGAATGCAGAATGGAATGTTCGTGCAATCTCCCGGATGGTCATTCAGGTTAATGACTGTTCTGACACTTACGACCGGCACTATCTTTGTTATGTGGCTGGGTGAACAGATCAACGAGCGGGGAATAGGAAACGGTATATCTGTAATAATATTTGCCGGTATAATTGCAAATATTCCCCAGGCAGCAATAAATACAATAAGGCTTTACAGCGCAGGGCAGGTAGGCACATTCCTGTTGATTATTGTCGGTATTATGATATTGCTGGTGACTGCTGCTGTAGTATATATCGAGAGCGCTAAAAGGAAGATACCTGTTCAATATGCCAAGAGAGTTGTCGGGAGAAAGGTGTATGGAGGCCAGAGCACTCATATACCACTGAAGTTGAATACAGCAGGTGTCATACCTCCTATTTTTGCATCATCTCTTATAGCATTTCCTGCAATGGCAGCTGGTTTTATCGCAGTTCCCTGGGTAAATTCTATTGCTAACCAGTTTGCCCCGGGTTCTTTTTTATACACATTTCTATATGCAGTTCTTATAATATTTTTCTGTTACTTCTATACTGCTGTTGTTTTAAATCCTGTTGATATGGCTGATAACATGAAAAAATATGGAGGTTTTATTCCAGGTATAAGGCCGGGTCAGAGGACATCGGACTATATATACCGGGTTATGTCGAGACTTACATTCGTTGGCGCCTTATATTTAACTGCTATCTCAATTTTGCCTGAACTTCTTGTATCTTATGCTCATGTACCGTTTTACTTTGGTGGTACTTCAGTGCTGATAGTCATTGTTGTTGCGATGGACACTGCACAGCAGATTGAGACGCATATGATTAGCAGGAATTATGAAGGGTTTCTGAAAAAAGGCCGCGTTAAGAGTAAGGGGTCGTGGTGACTTTGGAAAGCATTTTATGCGGTTGATATTATTAGGACCTCCGGGGGTAGGTAAAGGTACTCAGGCGAGAAAGCTGGCAGAAAAATATTGTATTCCTCAAATCTCAACAGGGGACATGTTGCGTGACGCATTTCAGAAGGGACATGAACTTGGTTTAAAGGCCAGGTCATATATGGATAGTGGTAAGCTTGTGCCTGATGATGTTGTTATTGGAATAGTAGAAGAGAGACTGCGAATGAATGACTGTGAGTCGGGTTGGATCCTCGACGGATTTCCAAGGACCATACAACAGGCAGGCGCACTGGATGTAATGCTGAAAAATAATAAATCTGACATTGACCATGTTTTAAGTCTTGAGGTGAGGGAAGATGAGGTAGTTAAGAGGATAAGCGGGAGAAGGAGTTGTGAAAGTTGCCAGAATACCTTCAATATATATTTCAGTGTTCCAAAAATGGATGGGGTTTGTGATAGCTGTGGAGGAAGGTTGATTCAGCGTAGTGATGACAAGGAAGAAACTGTCAGAGAGAGGATGAGGGTATATAGGGAGAACACAGAACCTCTTATCAGGTATTATCAGGATCGGGGGATATTGAAGAGTGTAAATGCTAATGGAGGTATAGGGGGCGTATTTGATTTAATATGTTCCAGGCTTTAGAATATTACAAATGATAATAATAAAGTCCCGGAAAGAGATTGAAAAGATAAAATCCTCCTGTAACATAGTAGCCCGGGCGCTTGAAGAATTAAAGAAAATGGTTTGTCCCGGAATTACAACAAGGGAATTAGACAGAATAGCAGAAGATTTCATAGTTAAGAGTGGTGGAATACCGGCATTCAAAGGGTATAGAGGTTACCCGAGTGCATCGTGTATATCTGTGAATGAAGAAATTGTGCATGGCATACCATCTGGCAGATGTCTGAAAGATGGTGACATTGTCAGCATAGACCTTGGTGTGTTGCTTGACGGATATTATGGTGATGCAGCGATTACAGTTGCCGTCAATAAAATAGACAATGAAACAAGGAAACTTCTTGAGGTCACTGAGAAGTCGCTATATAAGGCTATAGATATAGCGATGACGGGTAACAGGGTGTCAGATATATCCTGTACCATTCAGGATTATGTGGAAGGAGCAGGTTATTCAGTAGTCAGGGAGTTTGTAGGGCATGGTATAGGCAGATCTTTACATGAGGACCCGCCGGTACCGAATTTTGGCGAAAGGGGAAAAGGACCCCGACTGAAGGCCGGGATGGTTCTGGCGATAGAGCCAATGGTGAATGCAGGAAGTAGTGATTTACTTATTTTGGATAATGGTTGGACGGCTGTCACAAAGGATGGAAGACGTTCAGCACACTTTGAACACACAGTGGCAATTACTGAGGATGGCCCTCTTATACTAAGTATGTTATAATATTTGAGATTTTAAACTTAAACTTAAAATTAATTCGATGCCAAAAGAAGACTCCATAGAGGTACAGGGTAAAATAATAGAGACACTGCCTAATGCAATGTTTAAAGTGGAATTGGATAATGGACATAAAGTATTAGCTCATGTTTCAGGGAAAATGAGGATGCATTTTATAAAGATTCTGCCCGGCGATAAGGTTACGATAGAATTATCCCCTTATGACCTGACAAGAGGGAGAATTGTTTATAGATTTAAGTAGGACATAGGAGGAGTTTTATCAATGAAAGTCAGATCATCAGTGAAAAAGATGTGCCTTAAATGCAAGATTATAAGACGCCGGGGTGTATTAAGAGTTCTTTGTTCAAATCCAAGACATAATCAGAGACAGGGGTAGGGGGAAAAAAAGTGGCAAGAATAGAAGGTGTAGATTTACCGGGTAACAAGAGAGTGGAAGTTGGTCTTACCTATATATATGGTATTGGTCGGAACGCTTCAAGGAAGATACTGTCTTCGACTAAGATAGATATGAACAGGAAGATCAAAGACCTTACAGATGAAGAGGTCGTAAAGATAAGAGATGAGATAGATAAGAACATGACAGTTGAGGGGGACCTCAGGCGCAAAGTGGCGATGAACATTAAGCGTCTTATTGATATAGGAAGTTACAGGGGAAGTCGTCATAGAAGGGCTCTTCCTTCACGTGGTCAGAGAACCAAGACAAATGCAAGAACCAGAAAAGGACCACGGCGTACAATAGGAACAAAAAAGAAGGAAACAAAGTGAGGCTATAGAAATGGCTAAAAAGACACCAAAGAAAAAAGAAAAGAAGAATATACAGTCCGGAATAGCCCATGTTCAGGCATCTTTCAATAATACAATAGTCACGATAACGGATTTAAATGGAAATGTGATTGTTTGGTGCAGTGCCGGGTCAGAGGGTTTTAAGGGATCGAGAAAGAGCACACCGTTTGCAGCGCAGAAGGCTGCAGAGGCGGCTGCAAAGAAGAGTATGGAACATGGCCTCAGGCAGGTGGAAGTGCTTGTTAATGGGCCGGGCGCCGGGAGGGAGTCTGCAATCAGGTCTCTTCAGGCCGCAGGATTAAAGATTAACGCAATTAAAGATGTTACACCAATTCCCCATAACGGTTGCAGACCGCCAAAGCGGAGAAGGGTGTAGGAGGGAGACTTAGTTGGCAAGATATATTGGACCTTCATGCAGGATGTGCAGAAGGGAAGGAATGAAGCTGTTTTTAAAAGGCAGTAGATGTATGACTGAGAAGTGTGCATTTGAGAGAAGGGGTTATCCTCCGGGAGTACATGGTCAGGGTTCACAACGGCGATCAAAGGCAACTAACTATTCTATCCAGCTCAGGGAGAAGCAGAAAGTTAAGCGTGTATATGGTCTTTTGGAGGCGCAATTCAGGGGGTTCTTTAAAAAGGCATCAAAAAGCAAAGGAATTACAGGAGAGATTCTTCTCCAAATGCTGGAGAGGAGATTGGACAATACAGTATTCAGGGCAGGGTTTGCGGAATCCCGGAATGAAGCAAGACAATTAGTACGGCATGGTCATTTTCTTGTCAACGGAAAAAGAGTGAATGTTCCGTCGTTTCTTATTAAGGAGGGAGACCTGATAGAAATCAAGGATAAAAGCCGTGAAAATCTCAGGATAAAGGATGCTATAACCAATCTGGGGAATAAGGTGATTCCTTCATGGTTAGGTGTAGAGGGAGAAAATTATAGAGCGCGTGTTACGGGACTTCCGGCAAGAGAAGAAATATCTCTGCCAATTAGTGAGCAACTGATTGTTGAGCTCTACTCTAAGTAAATGCAGCCGTAAGTGAATAATTTTTACAGGTTGTATTAACCTGAGCGTAGCGAAGGGTCTAATATATGAAAATATTATTCAGGGGGAGCTTATGATAATAAGGACTAAAGACTTTCAGATTCCAAAAAAAATAGAAGTTAATAATGCTACACTAACTACAACATATGGAGAATTTTATGCTGAACCTTTCGAAAGGGGATTCGGTGTCACAATAGGGAATTCCCTGAGAAGAGTTCTGCTCTCCTCTATCGTTGGTTTTGCCATAACATCTATTAAAATTGACAGTGTACTTCATGAGTTTTCTTCGATTCCTGGAGTAAAAGAAGATGTTACTGACATTATTCTTACATTAAAAAGCCTTAGGTTGAAGATGTATACTGAAAAACCCAAGACACTATATCTTCAAAAGAAGGGCCCGGGTACAGCATTGGGCAGAGACATAATTCATGATGCAGATGTTGAGATATTAACACCTGATCTTGTGATCGCTACCATTGAGAAAGATGCAAAGTTGGACATGGAGATGACAGTGAAGCTTGGCAGGGGATACATTACCTCAGAGCGGAATAAAGAAGAGGGGTTACCAATTGGTGTGATACCAATAGATTCAATATTCTCACCTATACAACGCGTAAATGTTCGTGTTGAAAATGCCCGTGTAGGAAGACAAACTGATTATGACCGTCTTATTTTAGAGGTTTGGACGGATGGAAGTATAAAACCTGATGAGGCTGTTTATAATGCTGCCAGAATTCTAAAGGACCACTTGAATATTTTTACAGACGGTGATATCGAAGAGGACGAAGAGGAGACTGATGATGTCATAATCCCGGTAGGGATTGTAGTAGACACCGAGGAAAAAAAATCTGAGGTTGCAAAGAATTTATTCAGAAGTGTTGAAGAGCTCGAGTTGTCAGTAAGGTCTGCTAATTGCCTTAAGAATGCCAATATATACACGATTGCAGATCTTGTAAAGAGATCAGAGAATGAAATGCTTGAGACAAAGAATTTTGGCAGAAAATCACTTAATGAAATAAAGGCGATGCTGATAGGGATGGGTTTGTCATTCGGTATGGATGTAGATGGTATAATAAAAAATGATGAAGGGCAGAAGATATGAGACACAAAAACGCTGGAAGACAATTTGGCAGGGATACAAAACATAGAAGGTCATTGTTTAGAAATCTTGTTACTGCATTACTTGAGCATGGCAGGATAGAAACCACACTTATGAAGGCCAAGGAAATCAGGCCTATTGCAGAGAAGATGATAACCATAGGGAAGAGAGGAAATCTTCATGACAGGAGACTGGCTCTCGCATATATCAAGAGTGAATCTGTGGTAAGAAGATTGTTTGAGCATTTATCTCCACATTTTCTTGACAGGGCAGGCGGTTATACAAGGATTGTAAGGACGAGAAGAAGGTTGGGTGATTCTGCAGAAATGGCAATCGTTGAATTAATTGGTATAGGAAAAGAAGCTGATAAGAAGGAGGCTACCTGAGTCTACACTGTTATACCTGTCTCTAATGTCCTGATTTGAAATTTGAGATGTCAAAATTAATCACAGGACTTGCCGTTTTATAAAAAGTGATTATATATCAACTTTGTCAAGATTGTAAAATCTATTAATTAATTCAATTAAAGAAAGGAGGGAAAAAACATGTCAGGAGCTACAAAAACTAACCAAAAATTTAAACCTTTAAAGGATCGCGTATTCGTTAGTTATGCTGAGGAGAGTGATAAAACAGCAGGGGGAATTTATCTGCCGGAGACAGCAAAAGAAAAACCGCAGAAGGGTAAAGTAGAGGCAATCGGAAGTGAAGTAAAAGAGATTAAGGTAGGAGATACAATTCTATTTGATAAGTATTCCGGGTCAAAGACGAACATTAACGGTACTGAGTATCTCATTATTAAAGAAGAAGATATCTTAGGCGTACTGGAAGGCTAATCTCAAACCTGAAATTTGAGACCGCAGATTTGAAATAAAATAAAAGGAGGGATGTAGAATGCCTAAACAGATTATGTATGGTGATGACGCAAGGGCGGCCATTCTCAGAGGTGTGAATCAACTGGCTGATGCAGTGAAGGTAACCCTTGGTCCAAAAGGACGCAATGCATTGCTTGACAAGAAATTTGGTGCTCCTTTAATCACCAAAGACGGTGTTACCGTGGCTAAAGAGATTGAGCTGAAGGATTCGTGGGAGAATATGGGAGCACAGCTTGTTAAGGAAGTAGCAAGCAAGACCAGTGATGTTGCCGGTGATGGCACCACTACTGCTACTGTCCTGGCTCAGGCTATCTTCAGAGAGGGTGCCAAGAATGTTTCAGCAGGCGCAAATGCGATGGAGATAAAAAGGGGTATTGATAAGGCAGTGGAAGTAGTTGTGGAAGAGATAAAAAAGATGAGCAAACCATGCCAGGATCGTTCAGAGATTGCCCAGATTGGAACAATATCGGCCAACAACGATACGACTATTGGTGAATTGATCGCTGAGGCAATGGAGAAGGTTGGTAAAGACGGGGTTATTACTGTTGAAGAAGCAAAGACAATGGCTACTTCTCTGGATGTTGTAGAAGGTATGCAGTTTGACAGGGGGTATATTTCGCCATACTTTGTGACTGACCACGAAAGGATGGAGGCAGTACTTGAAGATGTATTGATCCTTATATATGAGAAGAAGATTAATTCAATGAAGGATCTTCTTCCTGTACTCGAGCAGATTGCAAAAATGGGCAAACCATTGCTTATTATCTCCGAGGATATAGAAGGTGAGGCACTTGCAACACTCGTGGTAAATAAGCTGAGAGGCACGTTGAATTGTGCCGCGGTAAAGGCTCCTGGATTTGGTGACAGGAGAAAAGCGATGCTGGAGGATATTGCGGTTCTCACCGGTGGTCAGGTAATATCAGAAGATATTGGACTTAAATTGGAAAACGTAAAGATTACAGACCTTGGCAGGGCAAAACGTATCACTATAGATAAAGATAACACCACTATAGTGGAAGGTGCCGGTTCACATGACAAGATCCAGGGACGCGTTAAACAGATGAAGGCTCAGGTTGAAGAAACCACATCAGATTATGACAGGGAGAAATTGCAGGAACGTTTGGCCAAGTTAGTAGGAGGAGTTGCTGTAATAAATGTCGGAGCATCAACAGAAACTGAGATGAAGGAGAAAAAGGCCAGGGTTGAAGATGCACTCCATGCTACCAAGGCTGCAGTGGAAGAAGGTATTGTCCCTGGTGGAGGTGTTGCACTACTTCGCTGCATATCTGCACTGGATAAACTGAAACTGGATGGCGATCAGAAGATTGGTGTTAATATCATACGAAGATCTTTGGAAGAGCCAATAAGGCAGATAGCTAATAACGCAGGTCTGGAGGGTTCTGTTGTAGTCGAACGCGTTAAGCGTGAAAAAGGCACTTTCGGATTTGATGCATCAAATGATGAATATGTGGATATGTTGAAGGCAGGAATTATAGATCCTACAAAAGTGACAAGGGTTGCCCTGCTGAATGCATCGAGCGTAGCATCACTGATGTTGACTACTGAGGTGATGGTATCAGAGATACCTGAAGAAAAGGAAAAGATGCCACGCATGCCTGCCGGTGGTGGTATGGGTGACATGTATTAATTTGAATTTGTTAGAGTTGTTCATAAAGGGCCTCCCGGCGAAACTGCCAGGAGGCCCTTTTTTTGGCCTGAATCGTTCATGGGTTGCCTTGACACTCCATATAGTGTTATGTTATTTTCGGTTAAAGAAAAGATGGTTTTGATTCGATTTATATTCCTGAAAGAGAGGTATTTGTTTGTCAATAGATAAGAGCAAAATATTAGAAGCTGCACAACAATATACTATCAGGGGGCAAATTCAAAAGGCCATTGAAGAATGGAAAAAACTCATCACAGATACACCGAATGATGCAAATATATATAATACAATAGGAGACATTTGCCTTAAATATCAGACAACAGAACGCGGAACAGAAGATGCCATATCATACTACGTTAAGGCTGCTGAGATATTTGAGTCATCAGGTTTTGCACTTAAGGCTATAGCAGTTTATAAAAAGGTCCTCAAAATTGCTCCTTCACGTAAAGATATATATATCAGGCTCGGCGATCTTAATTGTGAAAGGGGGCTTATAGGGAATGCAAGAGAGGACTACCTGCTTGCGGCTAAACTGTATTCTCAGGAAGGCCTGATAAGAGAGGCACTGGATGTTTACAGAAAAATTGCAGATCTGGACCCGTCTAATCTTACTGTCCGCCTGAAGATTGCAGATATTTTTCTTAAAGAAGGCCTGAATAGTGAAGCTATTGAGGAATATAACAAAGTAGCGTCGGTACAAATTGAAGCAGGGCGAAGGGATGAGGCCGAAAATCTATATAAACTTATACTCCGGATAAACCCTGATGACGCGGATTCCATTATAAAAATAGGAAAGCTTCGCCTGGAA
>MHEI01000073.1:34389-36314 GCA_001805165.1 Nitrospirae bacterium RBG_16_43_11
GCTAGAAAGGCGCTTGATCATTCACCCGAATCAGACGAAGCCTTTTCATTACTTATTGATTCATATAATAAAACAAAAATGTATGATGCGGCTGAAGAGCTCGTTAACGGGCGTATTAATAACTATCCTGATCAGATAGTCTACAGGGAAATGCTTGCATCTATCTTATTGAATAAAGGTGATTTACAACGTGCAGCAGATGAATACCTTATTCTAAGCAGGGAGTATCTGAATAGGAATAACCCTGATAAGGCATTTGTATATGCTGAAAGGACAATAGATATTTCCCCGGAATTGATACCGGCACATGAAATGCTTTTTGAAATGTCCCTCACTATTGGCAAGAACGATAATGTCGTAGAAAAGGGTTTGTTTCTTGCCAGATATTATTACGGCAATGGAGATACTGCAAAGGCCGGAAATTATTATCAGAAAATATTAGAAGTAAATCCATATTCTATTGAGGCTAAAGAAGGATTAGCAAAAATAGATCATATCAAGGCATCAGAGATTCAGTCTTCTGAAATAGTTGCAGAACCTGCGGATATATCCGGACTGCTTGCTTCCGCTGATGCTTACATGAAATATGGTCTTATTGAAAAGGCAGTTGCTGAACTTCAGTCAGCAATAAGTATGGCCCCCTATAATAAAATTGCACACTCGAGATTAAAAGATGCTTATAAGGCAGCAGACAACCAGGATAAGGCAATCGAAGAGTGTTTAACTCTTATGAAAATTTATGAGTCAGAAGGTGAAGGTGACGGTATAGCGGTTTTGATTCAGGAAGCAACGATAATAAATCCCAATGACCGGAGGATACAGGTTTATAGAGATAGATTATTTCCTCAGGTAAATATTAATATTGGAGAACTTCTTGAAGAGGCAGGATTTTATGCACAGCAGGGGATGATTGATGAGGCTGTCACTATTTATGAAAAGATTTTAAAGGTGAATCCGCATAATCAAGAGGTTATATCGAAGCTACAGGATTTAAAAGGTACGAAACCGCATGTTGCATTACCAGAGGTCGAGGTAATTCGGCATAAGGAAGAACCTGCAACTTCATTCTTTGATCTTGGTGAGGTTCTGAAAGATACTCTCATAGAAGAGCCTCTCCGGAAGTTTACACATGAGGAAGAACCCATAGTTAAGAGTTTTGATGATCTTTTTCATGAATTTCAGGAAGGTATCAGGTCTCAGTTAAGCACTGAGGATTATGAAACTCACTATAATCTGGGAATAGCCTATAAAGAGATGGGGTTGTATCAGGAGGCTATAGAGGAATTCAAGTTATGTATGCCCGGTGAACAGAGATTCATTGACGCATCTTTTATGATTGCGCTTTGTCATAAAGAATTGAATGAATATTCTCAGGCCGTAGAAGTGTTGGAACGGGCTACAACGAGTCTACAGTACAATGACCAGCGTAATCTTGTTGTCAAATATGAACTTGGTGAATTATTAGAAATGCTTGGGAAAAAGGAAGATGCCCTCAGGGTATTCAGTGATATACATGATACTGATGCAACCTACCGGGATGTCTCAGAAAAAGTTCTGAGACTCCAAAAAGGGGCATAGTCCATATAGTTGCGACAAACCATTGAAGTACAGTATATTGTAGGTAAAATGATTAAGGGTTGTATTATTAGCTCAACATAGTAAGTCTCCAGTCTTAAGAAACCTCCGACAAACATCTAAAGTTACCTGTTTGTGATTCCGACAAAAAGAGTCAGATAAAACATCCATGCATTTTCGTCATGTTTACCGTTAAAAATATAAAATCCAATAATAAGGAGGTGATGAAGGGTTAGAGGTGAACTCCCATTATTTGCGATGGGAATAACTAATCTGAAACTATTAATAGGAGGAAAGAAATGGTTATTAAAACTACAGGTAAGAGAAGCGTCATTCTTACCTTACTAACC
>MHEI01000073.1:36355-39028 GCA_001805165.1 Nitrospirae bacterium RBG_16_43_11
CGGCGGCGGAGGTGTAACCAGCAGTACAGACACCGGTACTACGGATACCGGCAGTACGGATACCGGTAGTACAGATACCGGCACTACCGTAGCAAAGGCAACACTCAGCGGTACACTGCTCACCAGCAGCAGCAGCGGTGGAAGCAGTCTTTTCAAAAGGCTCGGCAAGGCGGCCGCAGCCACTTCCAGTGAACTTCCTGCATCCGGCGCAACTGTCCTTTGTTTTGATACAGACTCTGTATCAACGGCTGCTACTGGCTCAGATACTACTGATTCCAGCGGTAACTGGACCATTGCTGATGTGGATGCTGGTAACTATGCATGTTTTGGGATCTATATTGACCTTACCTCACTTACTATAAAAACAACAAAACTGGATGATATTGCTGCTGCCGCCGGCGAGACGGTTACGGTTGATACTGCCACTGTGGAGAGCGATACTACATCTCCATCAATCGTATCAGTTCTGTCTGACAATGTTGCAGATACTTCATTGTCTGATGGTGATCCTGATCCGTTATATGAAGTATCCGAAATATTACCCGGTCAGGTAATCTCCGTCATCTTCAGTGAGGCAATGAATACCTCTACAATGCAGCCGGGAACAGGTGCAGTGTTAAAGGATAGTACAGGTACAACAGTCACTACTACGGTTCAATTCAACGGTTCAGGAACCGAGTTCCGCTATATACCTTCTGCGCCTTTAACAACCGGTGAGCAGTATACACTTTATTTGAGCAATAAGGTCAAGGACCTTTCAAACAATGGGATTAATGATCCTGATAGTGATGGTGTTATAGCATTAGCAAGACTGACTGTTGCTGAACAGGTGGATCAGTTTGCACAACTATCTTCCAATCCGAAGAATACCGGTTCAGGTGTAAATGTCTATCAGGACATCACTATCACCTTTAACAGACCTGTAGATTTTGTCAGCTTTAAGGAGAACACTGTAATATCTCCTGCTATTTCCGGACGTATTGAGCCGTCAGGAGATGGGGTAACAATATTACACTCAGCGCCGCTGACTGCAGGTACTGACTATACGATAACCATTGGCGCCAATGTTGCTGATCTGGCAGCTAATACCCTTGGAACACCAGTCACAATAGCCTTTTCCACAGGGGCTGCTCTCGATACGACTTCTGTAGCGGGTTTTGATCCTGGCGTTGCTGGTACTGCGGATGATCTCGTATCTATTCTTACATCTATAACAAAAGCTGAACTTGCCATTTCCAGTCAGGACATTATTTCATTTGCAAGCTTCTTCACTCCGGATTTCACACTTTCAATGAGAGAGTGCAGCTTTAATATGGATGGACCTATGCCTGGTGATACCACCAGTGGGGATACCATGACTGCAGCCCTCGAATCAGGTCCGGGCCCAGGCCCTGGTGGTGGAGAGGTATGTAGAACAGAAACCCTGACCTTGCAGGAATTTCTTGATCAGATGAAGAAGGATTTTACTGAAGAGAGAAATATGGCTAAGGGATTTGGCGAGGTCGAGAGGATGCATCTATTTGACGCATCAGGGAACAAGATGTCTGTTGAGCATTTTAACAGTGACTTTGATACTGACAGAAATCCTGTTGGGGCTGATCTTTATGTTGGATGGCCTAACCCAATTCCAGGCATACATTACATAGATGCCCAGATAGATGCTACTGATTCATGGGGGAATACATGGAATCAATTTGTGAAATACAGGCTCGACCCAAGCCTTGCCGCTGCTGATATGAGGTCTACATCAGCCTGTACTGATGTTACTGACCCGTCACAAACGGCTGGTGTTGGCGAGGTGCTTGTGACATACCATAAGTGGGATCAGATGCTCCAGAGAGACCAGGAGGTCACCCAGCTATGCCAGGTCATTGATGGAGACGGTGATCCTACAAATGAATGGGCGTCAGACAATGAAGTGTACCCCAGCACCTTTTCCGGTATGAAGAACGTATGGGATGACAATGACGGGGATATGAACTGGAACGAAGACGGTCTGATCAGCCTGCGTGACACAAATAACGACGGTGTAGCAGATGCTGCATATCGTCTATATTCGACATCAGGTGATGATCCAATGCAGCCATGGAAGTGGACACCACATGAGGATGCGATAACACTGCCTGCATATACGGTTGCGGCTGCAATGGTATATGCGGCGAATCAGAACTGGGATATTGAAGGTGTGGATAATGATGGGGATTCGAGTGTAATGTATTGGGGTGATCCTCCGGATCCTGCCAATGGCGGTGATATTAACCGCAGAGTCAATGAAGATTGGCCTGATGGCGCCGACAATGACGGTGATTGTGACCCTGATAAAGATGGAATATCCAATGATGCCAACGGTGATGGCATTATTGACGGCACAGGCAGGGTCTGTGTTGATGAAGACAATGATGGCATGAGAAACGACCCATCATCTATGGATGGCGATGATGATACTACAAATGATCCAATGCCATGGAATGACTGGAACCTTGCCAATAAGGACAGTGTGCTGTCATCTGATGAATTATATGCACAGGTATTCCTTGTCAAGGACAGTACACTTGCCCCGGGTATAGTTGCCTCGTGGGAAGATGAGTCAGGTGCTCCATATTATGAAATCCCTGGTCCCAAGGGCTGGTCGTACACGTATGCAGTAGGCGCTGACGGCAGGCCATGGAGCGG
>MHEI01000073.1:39119-39252 GCA_001805165.1 Nitrospirae bacterium RBG_16_43_11
GATTCTTCAACAGCAGGTGTTGCATCTGATGGATGGGGTGTAATGGCCGATCTGTCTGAAGCCACTCCTGTTGCTGATTCAACATCTCCGTCCGGTACGCGTTATCGTTTTGGCAGTAGTACAGATTCGCGTT
>MHEI01000073.1:39468-40455 GCA_001805165.1 Nitrospirae bacterium RBG_16_43_11
GCTGGGATACCTGGCGTGTAAGCTATGACTATCAGCTTATTATAGATCCCTTATTTGTATGGGATGTTGAGGCTGACTGGGCCAGGATGGAAGGAGACGATGACGGGGACGGCCTCTTCAATGAAGACGGCCTGTACTCAGACTACTTCAACTCGACTGATGGTTCACTTAAGACATGTGCCTCATCAGCCAACTATCCATGCATGACCATGAATAGCACCACCGGGGTACTAACACTCTATAAAAAGGATGGTACAACAACGACCTCCTTTGATATCTCAGATGGTGTAGACAATGATTCCGATGGATCTGTTGATGAAGTAGAAGCATGGGACGATGATGGAGACGGCTCATCGGATGAAGACCCGATTGGCGATCCTAATGATCTTGACAACAACGGTGATACAACGGCTCCATACAATGATGATAGTGACAGCCGTACTGATGAAGATCCAATCAGCTATGAAAGGGACCGCCTCAATGATCACTCACAGTGGTCACGGGTGTATCAGAGTACAACTGATGCCGTAGTACAAACATTCTATCTTGAAAGAGATTCTGAATTAACGGTTGAAGATATTGCCATTGATTCCACAGGACTCATTGCAACTGCTGTTATAAGCATTGTGGATACTGAGACATGGAGCCCGCACAATCCATGGGGTGATGACTTTGACCGTGATGGGGTCCCGGATGATGTAAGAACCGAGACATCAATGATGATCTTCAAGATGGAAAAGACAAACGGCAAGTGGCTGGTTTCCAATATCCATGAAGGCTTAGAGGATATGGCCGACTATGAAACTCAGCTTGCTTCCGGTGATATCAAGCAGTTTGGCGGTATGATATCACGGATAGAGATGGTCAGTCCTGTTGGCGACCAGATGACAGGTCCGTCAACTAATGCGACCACTACACCAACCTTCCAGTGGGATGATTCAGCCGTAACCGGCACCATTGGCTCATACCTGATTCATATAGAAGAGA
>MHEI01000073.1:40695-45964 GCA_001805165.1 Nitrospirae bacterium RBG_16_43_11
CAGCGAAAGCTCACCGGATTTTAGCGCCGGTAAGCCGGAGCCAATGGCAGATTCCTTCGAGCCGATGATGTTTGCAACAGGAGCTCTGCCGGCCTACTTTACAAACAGCTCGACTGCTGCACGTCTGCTTCCGAAGGCAAAAGTAGGAGGAACGGTATACAACACAATACCGTCTAATATTGCACCATCCTTCTATGATAAGCCATCGGGTTCTAACAGTGACCATGGACCAAGCAGTCTTGATCCGAGGTCTCGCAGGTAATGAATACCCGGCTTCTTCCTTTCAACTAAGGTAGAGAAGGGATTATGAGGGCGTGGGGGTAGATCCCCACGCCCTTTTTATTGTGGAGAAAAGTCTTTTGTCATCTGACATTAAATGTTAATATAGTGCATATCCTATGTCTTACCGTCATATTACTTTCTATTTGTTCATCTTTTTATATCTGTCTATTCCTGTTATATCATCTGGAGAGATTAACCGGCATATTAATTCCGTAAATCTTACTACAGAAGAAAGCGCAGTTTTGAATCAGCTTGAATCTATCTTTAACAACAAACTCAGTGACATTACCCTGCCACGGAATAGTTCAGATGCTTATCTCATGCAGGATGCAACAATGATGGTTATGGACATAAGGAAGAGATGGGATGAATGGAGTCCTGCATTCAGAGAAATTTCAGGAAAATATTTCCTCTCAAAGTCATCAGCAATGGATGATCAATCAATATCCGGGACATTGATGCGGAGCGCAAAAACCGTCAGGGAAAATCACAAACTTCCAAACTGGGTTGAGACTGAACATTTCAATATAGAATGGGGAAATGATATCGGCGATATTGACAACGGGTTACATTCAGACAGGATATTATCATGCTCTAACACATTTTATGATGGTACAGCATGTATGGGTATTCCGGATATTGTAGACAAATGGGCGGATTATTTTGAAGAGGTCCGGACTATTGAGACAGGACAGCTTGGCTATATAAAACCTTTCGGGACTGAGACTTTCTTATATGATATATATATTGCAAATACAAAAGATAATATAACTAATAATGATGATGATTTAACCCCTACCTTAAGTTATAATTATTTGGGTTTGACCATAACATATTGTGATAATGACAGGTTTAATATATGTAAGGATGACAATACACCGGAGGCATATTCTTACATAGTAGTGAACAGGTCTTATTCAAGTGAAGATGTGATGAAAATTACTGCTGCTCATGAATTTTTCCATGCCATACAGTTCAGTTATCCATCAATAGATTTATGGTGGTTTACCCCTGATAATCACTGGTGGATAGAGGCAACAGCTACATGGGTGGAGGAAATGGTTTATGATGAAATTAACCATTATTACCCCAGAGTCCGGTACTGGCTTCAAAACCCGGAACTCTCACTGAAGAATTCCGGCACTTCATATTCAGGCCATGAATATGGTGATGTTATCTTTATTCTCTACCTGACAGATGTATACTTGCATAACAAAGATTTTGTCAGAGATGTATGGGAGAGTGAAATCAGCGGTATTGATGCCTTTAATACTGTTCTGGGTACAGACAAATATGACAATCGTGATTTTGAATCTGTATTCAAAGGTTTTGTAGCTTTAAATGCTGTAGCTGATATAGGTCAACAAACAGGAGGTTATGAGGAAGGCGAACAATACGGGAGGGCTGCAGTTACGAAGAAACATATTGTCTATCCGGCGACATCATCTGTATCCGATAGTGATGCACCCCATGAGCTTGGTTCCAATTATATCCAGTTTATTCCCCCTGCTAATGATGACAATACACTTACGATTGAGTTCAACGGTGCGGATAATATCAATTGGGCAACAATGGTTGTTAAAGTAAGAAGTGATGGAATGGGATTTGAGAGAGAAGATTTAATAGTTGACCCGGTATTAAAATCAGGGTGTAATTATATAGAAGGGTTTGGAACTGTTTATAATGAGATATTCCTTGTTGCTTCAGTGTTTCTTGAGCCAGACCTTGTTGATACGGCTCCATACAACTACAAGGCAACTCTTGGGAGCAACTGTCCGGAAACTCCTATTCAGGCATATTCTGTGTCCGAGGATGTGGGCGTAACTGATGTTAATGGTGATAAAACTGATAAACGGTGTTTCATAGCAACTGTCGCATTTGGTTCTTCTGACTCACCATTTGTCGGGATTCTCAGGGATTTCAGGGACCAATACCTCCTGACTAACAGTCCTGGACGCGGGTTTGTCACAATGTATTATTCAATCAGCCCATCTATTGCATACTTTTTAGAACAGCATCCACCTTCCCCGATAATTGTACGGTATGCCCTTTTCCCTGTGATTGGTATAGCATTTCTATTACTTAATACCACCTTCCTTGGTAAAACGATATTAGCAGCCTTTATTTTAACTATCTTAAGCCTAACTGCTTATAACGCCTTGATAAAAGGCTATCAGTCAAGCGTTCAAATAATCAAACATTCCAATAATTGACAAATAAACATCAATTCTGTATAATGCAAAATTCGTTCATGAAGGTTATATTATTCTCTTCCGGCGAGAACGGGTGATACTCCTATGAAGATAATAGTAAGCAAGATCCCGGATGAAGGTGTTGAAATTCATAGCATTGAAACTTCCAGGAGTTTAGGCATTACACCATCGGATTTGATATTGGATGGTGATGTTCATATAGATGCAATGGTTAGCCGGCAGGGGAGGGTATTCTTTGTAGATGCTGCTCTCAGGACCGCCTTACATATTAACTGCAGCCGTTGTGCAGGTGAATTCTCATATGCTGTTGACACACAATTTCATTGTCAGGAAGAACCTGTAAAAAAAACTGATCTGGAGTTGGATGTCCCACTCCAGAAGGGAGATATGGATATAGACAAGTATGCCGGGGATGAAGTTGAATTAAATAACCTGTTCAGAGAGCAGGTAATACTGGCAATGCCCATGCATCCTTTATGTAAAACAGATTGTCTTGGTCTTTGTCCGAAGTGTGGACAGAATTTAAATATAAAAAAGTGTGATTGCAGGGAAGAAGAAGTTAATAATCCCTTCAGTGTAATAAAAAAACTATTCGAATAAGGAGAATAATAAAATGCCTAATCCAAAACACAAAATATCAAAATCCAGGGGAGGCATGAGAAGATCGCATAAAAAGCTAACCATGCCAGGTTATGTCCAGTGCCCGGAGTGTCGCGAATCTAAATTATCTCACCATGTATGTCCCAACTGCGGAACATATAAGGGACGCGAAGTAATAACTGTTGTAGAGAAATAAGCGGCAGGAAATCAGTATGAGGATTGCTTTAGATGCTATGGGGGGAGACAGCTCTCCGGCAACAGAAGTTGAGGGTGCGGTCTTAGCAGTAAGAGAGTATAATACAGAAGTAATCCTTGTCGGGGATGAAAAATTACTCAGGAGTGAACTTCATAAGCACAGCGCTTCCGGTTTACCCATAACTATCTGTCATGCATCACAACGTGTAGAAATGCATGAGAGTCCTGTATCTGTCCTTCGTAAAAAAAAAGATGCATCAATAATAGTTGCTACAAATCTGGTTCGTGACGGAAAGGCGTCTGCTGTTGTTAGTGCAGGTCATACCGGCGCGACTATGGCAGCATCGCTATTTATATTGGGGCCTGTAAAAGGTGTTGAAAGACCTGCAATTGCTACGATCCTGCCAACACTTGAAGGCGTTGCAATTATGCTTGATGTTGGCGCAAACGTTGATTGTAAACCTAAACATCTTTTTCAATTTGCTATAATGGGGCATGCATATGCGGTAAAGATGCTGCAAAAGGAGAACCCCAGAATAGGTTTGTTGAGCATAGGTGAAGAGGACACTAAAGGTAATGTTCTTACTAAGGAAACATTCAAATATCTCAGGAACAGCCCCCTCAATTTTATAGGTAATGTGGAAGGAAACGATGTTTATAGCGGCAGCGCTGATGTCATAGTATGTGATGGATTCACAGGTAATGTTGCTCTCAAGATAAGTGAAGCTGTAGCAGAGACGATGGGGAAATTGTTGTCACGTGAAATCAGAAGATCTGTCATAGGAAAGATAGGATATCTTTTATTGAAGTCTGCATTTGCTTCTTTTAAGAAAAAGGTTGATTATGCGGAGTACGGTGGTGCACCATTGCTGGGTGTAAACGGCGTCAGTATAATATGTCATGGACGTTCCAATCCAAAGGCAATTAAAAACGCAATAGGAATGTCAGTCAAATTTACAGAAGTGCAGACTATACAGTATCTGCAAAAAGATGTCTCAGAGTTAATGATGTTCTTTAAGGAGGATATGGATTAGCATGGTTGTCCGCTCACGTATTATTGGAACAGGTTCTTACCTTCCTTCAACTGTTCTTTCGAATAAAGACTTAGAGAAGATGGTTGATACGTCACATGAATGGATAGTGGGAAGAACAGGTATCAGCGAGAGACGGATTGCATCTAAGGATGAAGCGGCTTCTGACCTGGCATTTTATGCTGCAGAAAAGGCAATAAAAGATGCCGGTGTCAAAACTGAAGATATTGATTTCATTATTGTTGCAACAGTTACGCCGGATATGTTGTTTCCATCCACAGCCTGCCTTGTGCAGCAGAGGCTGGGTGCAAAAGGTGTTTTTGCCTTTGATCTGTCTGCAGCTTGTTCAGGTTTTATTTATGCACTTTCTGTTGCTGACCAGTACATCAGGTCGGGTCTTTACCGCACCGGACTCGTTATAGGCTCTGACGTCTTTTCCAGGATGATAGACTGGTCGGATAGAAACACATGTGTACTCTTCGGAGATGGGGCAGGCGCGGTTATACTTCAGGCTGATGGCAGCGGAAGGGGTATTGTATCAACGCATCTGTATTCTGACGGGACATATTGGGACATGCTTTATGTCCCTGGTGGAGGGTCGCGTATTCCGCCCGGAGAGGATATGATAAACAACAAGTTACAATATGTTAAGATGCGGGGTAACGAAACCTTCAAGGTTGCTGTAAATACTATGTGTGATTCTATTAATGAGGCATTAAAGAGTAACGGACTCACAGCTAATGATATAAAACTATTTATTCCACATCAGGCAAACCTGAGGATAATACAGGCTATTGGAAAAAAGCTTAATGTTCCAATGGAACGATTCATGATAAATCTGGACAAATATGGGAATACCTCTGCGGCTTCTATCCCTATTGCACTGGATGAGGCGATTAGAGAAGAAAGAATATCTGAGGGAGACAATATTTTACTGGAGGCATTTGG
>MHEI01000073.1:45973-50077 GCA_001805165.1 Nitrospirae bacterium RBG_16_43_11
GACATGGGGGGCGGTGTTGATAAAATGGTAAGGAAAATTGCCTTTTTATTTCCGGGACAGGGGTCACAGTATGTTGGGATGGGGAAATCTCTATTTGACAACTTTACTCCTGCGAAGGAAATTTTTGACATTGCAGAGGATGTTCTCAGATGGGACATAAAAGGTTTATGTTTTAATAACATTGATGACAAAATCAATTTGACAGAATATACTCAACCTGCTATTTTAGTCACCAGCATTGCTGCCTGGGGTGTCCTTTCAGAGGAAGGAATAACCCCGGAGGCCGTTGCCGGGCATAGTCTTGGAGAGTACTCGGCAATTGTTGCTGCAGGCGGATTATCCCTGACTGACGCACTCCCTGTTGTGCAACATCGGGGTAGATTCATGCAGGATGCTGTGCCAAAAGACAGCGGTATGATGGCAGCGCTGTTAGGTATATCAAAGTCAGATGTTATAGAAGTATGTAAGTCAGTGACAACCAACGGAGCAGGAATCGTTACTCCTGCAAACTTTAATACAACTGAGCAGATAGTTATTGCAGGCACTGTAGTTGAAGTTCAAAAGGCAATGGAATTAGCTAAGGCGAAGGGAGCAAAGAAGATAATACCTCTTAATGTCAGTGTCCCGTCTCACACACCACTTATGCAGCCGGCATCCGGGAAATTATCCGTGGTGCTGGAAGATATATTATTTTCCAACATCAATATTCCGTTAATTACTAATGTTGACTCAACGGCAGTCAATAATGCAGCGGACATCAAGGATGCACTTGTCCGCCAGCTTACGAACCCGGTGAGATGGGATGATTCAATGCAATTTCTGGTTACCAGGGGATTTAACACATTTGTTGAGGTCGGACCAGGCCGTGTGCTGTCCGGATTACAGAAGAGGATAGCAAAGGAATTGAATGCCACAGTAGATGTGTTTAATGTTGAAGATCTGGATAGCTTTAAAAAGACTGTAGAGTTGCTTAAAACTATTTAACTATGTATTCTATATTCCCGGAGGCAGGATGCCTGAAACTAATGTAGCATTTATAACCGGTGCAAGCCGGGGCATAGGATATGCGATAGCCTCTGCCCTTGCAAAAAACGGAATAGATATAGCAGGTATAGATGTCAATATTGATGAGCTTCAATCATCAATGAAAACGATTAGAGAGAGCAGCGGCAGAAGCACTGTAGCCATTCGGGCGGATGTGGGAGATTATACAAGCATTGAAAGTGCAGTCGAAGAGGTCAATAAGACATTAGGTAAAATCAGTATTCTCGTCAACAATGCAGGAATTACAAGAGACAATATTATTCTTCGTATGAAAGATAATGATTGGGATGATGTGATTAGAATAAATCTGACCGGAACATTTAACTGTACAAGGGCAGTAATAAAAGGGATGGTAAAAAACAGGTATGGCAGAATTATCAGCATAGCATCAATCGTTGGTTTAATGGGTAATGTGGGGCAGGCTAATTATGCGGCTTCAAAAGCCGGAATCATAGGATTTACTAAATCTGTTGCAAGGGAGTATGCTAACAGGAGTATTACTGCAAATGCCATCGCCCCTGGTTTTATTGAAACCGATATGACAAAAAAACTGCCGGAAGAGGTCACTAAGGCATTGTTGAGTCAGATACCGATGGGCAGGCTGGGGACGCCTGAAGATGTAGCTAATGCAGTAAAGTTCCTTGCCTCGGATGAGGCTGAATATATCACAGGGCAGGTTATAAATGTAAATGGCGGGATGTATATGTGAAAATTCAACAATAAAAATTAAAAATGCAACATTGCAGATCAAATTACAAATTTTTAATTTAACAAAAGGAGGTGATGTACTCGTGGCATTATCGGTTGAGGAAAAGGTAAAAAAGATTGTTGGTGAACAACTTGGGGTTGACGAGGAGGAAATAACCCCGGATGCATCATTCGTGGAAGATCTCGGAGCAGATTCACTGGATACAGTGGAGCTTGTCATGGCCTTTGAGGAGGAATTTAGTATCGAGATACCTGATGATGATGCAGAAAAGATAATCACTGTACAGAATTCCGTAGACTATATAAAAGAGAGGATGTAGCCTTGAAGAGGCGGGTAGTAGTAACAGGCATAGGACTGGTTACACCTCTTGGTATAGGGGTGGATAAAACCTGGCAGAACCTGTGTGAAGGCAAATCCGGAATAAGCCGGATAACACGGTTTGATCCATCAGAACTGCCTACGCAGATTGCAGCCGAGGTGAAGGATTTTGAACCTGCCGACTTTATCGAGAAGAAAGAGATAAAGAAAATGGACAGGTTCATCCAGTTAGGTATTGCTGCTGCAAAGATAGCTGTTGAAGATGCAAGGCTTCAGATAACAGAAACAATAGCTGACAGGACAGGGGTTTATGTTGGGGCGGGAATTGGCGGTCTTCCTGCAATTGAGTCAAACCATATAAAATTTCTGGAAGGGGGTGTAAAGAAACTAACACCCTTTTTCATACCAATGGTAATAATAAATCTTGTGTCCGGACATATTGCTATTATGATCGGAGCAAAAGGACCAAACTCATCAGTAGTTACTGCATGTGCTACAGGCACGCATGCTATAGGAGATGCATTTAAAATAATACAGCGCGGTGATGCTGATATAATGATAGCAGGCGGTACTGAATCAACAATAAGTCCACTGGCAGTCGGAGGCTTTTGTGCCATGCGTGCACTTTCAGCCCGAAATGATGAGCCTGAGAAGGCGAGCCGTCCGTTTGACGCTATGAGAGATGGATTTGTGATAGGTGAGGGTGCCGGAATTGTAGTGCTGGAAGAGCTGACTACAGCAGAAAAACGGGGTGCTAAAATTTACGCTGAAGTCTGCGGTTATGGTATGACCGGTGATGCATATCATATAACATCACCTGCCCCTGAAGGGGTTGGGGCAGCCCGCTGCATGGCAGCTACACTTAAGGATGCCGGTTTGTCTCCGGATGATATCTCATACATTAATGCACATGGAACGTCTACCAAATTCAATGATCAAAATGAGACTGCTGCGATCAAGTCCGTATTCGGAAAAAAGGCTTATGACATCCCTGTCAGTTCGACAAAATCAATGACAGGACATTTATTAGGGGCTGCAGGTGGTATAGAAGCTGTCTTCTCAATTTTAGCGATAGATAAGGGTATAATTCCTCCCACCATAAATTATGAGTTCCCGGACACTGAATGTGATTTGGATTATGTTCCTAACAAATCCCGTGTATGCAAGGTTGATGTTGCAATGTCAAACTCCTTTGGATTTGGCGGAACAAATGCCTGTATCCTCTTCAGGAAATTCTCAGGTTGAAGTTTATGAAGGATGAACTGACAAGAGATCTTCAAAAAAGACTTTCATATAACTTCAGTAATATTGACATCCTCATAGAGGCACTCACACATAAATCATATGTGAATGAGAATCCTGACCTTAATATTAAAGATAATGAGCGATTGGAATTCCTTGGGGATGCAGTTTTAGACCTTTCTATCAGCGCCTATCTTGTAGAGAACTTTCCACATTATCAGGAAGGCGAGCTTTCGAAGCTTAAGTCTATGATGGTGAGTGAAACGTCATTAACAAAAATTGCGTCAGAACTTGATATTGGTGACTATCTGCTGCTTGGAAGGGGGGAAGAGCATACAGGGGGAAGAAAAAAAGAGTCTCTGCTGGCAAATGCATTAGAGGCCATTATTGCAGCTATTTACCTTGATGGAGGATTGCCGGCTGCTGACGGATTTGTAAGGATGGTGTTTGTCGCTCATATCCAGTTAATAGCCCGTGAGGGCATCAGCCTTGATTATAAGACAGACCTTCAGGAATATTGCCAGGCACATGATCTCGAATTACCGTCTTACCGGGTGTCAAAAGAGATGGGGCCGGATCACAGAAAAACCTTTGAAGTTGAGCTTTTAATTAGTAGTGAGGTAATGGGATTGGGAGTGGGAAGGAATAAGAAAGAGGCCGAACAAAGAGCAGCAAATGAGGCATTAAAATACTTGACAACTAAATCGTAATTATGATAGGGTAGCACGCCATGAATAAAAAATATTTATTAGCTCCAGGTCCAACACCTGTGCCGCCTGAGGTTCTCCTTA
>MHEI01000073.1:50167-59038 GCA_001805165.1 Nitrospirae bacterium RBG_16_43_11
CCACTAATGATGTCCTGATAATGGCATCAAGCGGCACTGGTGCAATGGAAGGTTCTATATCAAACTTCCTTTCGCCGGGAGATAAGGTCATTACAGTAAATGGCGGTAAGTTTGGTGAGCGTTGGGGGAAAATCTGCAAGGCATTCGGTGTTCATGCTATCGAGATAAAAGTCGAGTGGGGTGAGGCTGTTGACCCTGCCATAATTTCAGAACATCTCAAGAAAGATCCAACAATAAAAGGCGTATATGTGCAGGCAAGTGAGACATCAACCGGTGTAGCCCATGATGTGAAGACTATAGGTGAGATTGTAAAAAATTATCCTGATACAATATTTGTTGTAGATGCAATAACAGCACTCGGTGTATTTGACATAAGACCTGATGAATGGGGTATTGATATACTGGTGACCGGTTCTCAAAAGGCGCTGATGTTACCGCCAGGGCTTGCCTTTGCCAGTGTTAGTGACAAGGCATGGAAGATGAACGAGACATCAAAGTGCTCAAGATTCTATCTGGATTTTAAAAAAGAGAGAGATAATATTAAGAAAAACACTTCAGCATATACTCCTGCCGTGTCTCTGATTATTGGTCTTCAGCAGGTTCTTAGAACGTTAAAGGAAGAGGGACTTGAAAATATATTTGCAAGACACAGGCTGTTGGCGAATGCAACACGGGAAGGTATGAAGGGATTTGGACTTGAATTGCTCCCGAAATCGTCGCCAAGTGATGCAGTTACTGCAGTGAAATCACCTGAAGGTTTTGACGGACAACAGATATATAAGAGATTGAGAGAGAGATTCGGTATTACTGCCGCAGGTGGGCAGGATCATTTAAAAGGCAAGATATTCAGGATATCCCATATGGGTTACTGTGATACATTTGACGTTATTACAGCAATAGCAGCTACAGAGATGGTGCTGAAAGAAATGGGTTATCCCGGTGAACTCGGAAGCGGATTGAGAAGGGCAGAGGAGGTCTTTCTTAAAATTTGACATTTCTCATTTGAAATTTCAAATGTCTTGGATAGAGCACAAATGCGCGTACTGGTCAGTGACAGCATATCTGAAAAAGGCGTCGAAATACTTAGGAACGCCGGTCTTACTGTTGATGTAAAAACCAAGTTAACACCGTCTGAATTAATCAATATTATAAGTGAATATGATGGCCTTGTTGTACGTAGTGCTACAAAGGTTACTGCTGATGTTGTAAAAGCCGCAAAGAACCTTAAGGTAGTTGGCAGGGCAGGGGCAGGTCTCGACAATATAGACTTGGCTGCTTCCACTAAGAAAGGTGTTGTTGTAATGAATACACCTGGTGGAAATACTGTGACTACTGCTGAACATGCTATAGCTATGCTGTTGTCGCTTGTACGAAAGATCCCTCAGGCCACAGCATCTACCAAGAGTGGTAAATGGGAGAAAAATAAATTTACCGGTCAGGAATTTTATAATAAGACACTGGGGATAGTTGGCATGGGCAGGGTAGGTGGTCATGTGGCAAAGCTAGGTCACGGCCTGATGATGAATGTGCTTGCCTTCGATCCTTTTTTATCGCCCGAAAATGCGCAGAAGGCTGGAGTTGAACTGGTAAATCTCGATGAAATCTATCGCCGTTCCGACTTTATTACTATACACACACCTCTTACTGCCGAGACAAAAAATCTGATCGGAACTGAAGCAATAAGCAAAATGAAGGATGGTGTTTTGATAGTAAACTGTGCTCGTGGCGGCATTGTTGATGAAACTGCCCTATATGAAGGTTTAAAATCGAATAAGATAGGGGGGGCAGCCTTTGACGTGTTTGTGCAGGAACCGGTAGATGTACAGAACCCTATTCTATTACTTGATAATTTTGTATGTACGCCACATCTTGGAGCTTCAACTTCAGAGGCACAGGAAAATGTTGCACTTGCAATTGCCGAACAGTTAGTTGATTATCTGACAAAGGGTATAATAAGAAATGCGGCAAATTTACCATCAGTTTCTCCCGACGTTCTTCCTAAACTCCAACCATATATATCACTTGCTGAAAAGCTGGGGGCTTTTCAATCAAGTATTTGTGAGGGTGGTATAGAAAAAGTCAGTATAGAATACCGTGGAAAAGTTGCTGAACTCTCAGTGGCACCGCTTACGATTGCGGCACTTAAAGGGTTGTTAAGCCCTATTTTAGAAGATACTGTGAACTATGTTAATGCCCCATCTATAGCACAGGAGAGAGGGATAGGTGTAGAAGAGTCCAAGAACCGGGATGCCGGGGATTACATCAGTCTGATTACCATGAAGGTTCAGACAAGTGCCGGTACCAATGAGGCAAAGGGGGCGCTATTCAGCAGGAGGGACCCAAGGATTATAGAGATAAACGGCTATCCTCTGGAAGTCGTACCGGAAGGGTACATGATAGTCCTGTCTAACACAGATAAGCCTGGAGTAGTAGGTAACATAGGTACGATCCTGAGTCAGCATAATATCAATATTGCACGCATGCAATTTGGAAGGGATTTCCCCGGTGGAAAGGTTTTATCAGTAATTAGCATAGACTCTCCTGCCTCACCTGAGCTGATGGAGCAGATAAGAACGCTCCCTAATGTCCTGTCAGTGAAACAAATAAAATTATAAAATACGGCGTCGTAATTATTCCTGCCTTTCAAGATTGCAATTAAAAATTTAAAATGTTATATGTAATATAATCTGAATATTACAAAGTAATCATGAATATTTCTTTAGCATATAGATTGTTATGAAAAAAAACATCCAGCCATCCAGGACTTCAACCCCTCGTGGGATGGCGACACATTTACCTGCCGGTGCACTGCTCCGGCGTCATGTCCAGGATACTATTCTCACAACATTCTTCAAATGGGGATACAGGGAAGTAATTCCACCGGTCTTTGAATACCTTGATGTCCTTGCCAGAGGTCTTAGCAGCGTATTGCTTGAAAAGAGTTACAAATTCGTTGACAGGGACAGTGGAAAATTAATGATCCTGAGACCGGATATTACACCTCAGGTAGCCAGGATGGTAGCCGGTATACTTGCTGAGGAACCCAAACCTTTAAGACTGTGTTATTACGGAAATATATTCAGGTATGAAGAGTCCCACGCAGGATTAGAACGGGAGATGTTCCAGGTGGGATGCGAGCTTGCAGGGGTAGCATCTCCGGAAGCAGATGCAGAAATAATAGCCGTTGCTTCCGAGTCAATTAAGAGGTTCGGTATAAATGACTTTAAAATTGTAATCAGCCATGCAGGTTATCTATCGGGGATAGTGTCTTATATTAAACATTCAATGAAGAGTCCATTTTCCCCTGACAGTGAGCATGCATTACGGGATGCAATATCAAAAAAGGATGGATGCCGTATAGAATCCGTGCTTGATTGTGCAGGTGCAGACGCATTGGCGAAGGAAAGCATTATGCTGGCGCTTAGACTTTATGGCACCGATGATGTGTTAGATAAGGCTGCAGCTATTATAAATAATGCGGAATCCACAGATGCGATAAAGAATCTTAATGAGATTTATGAACTGTTATGTTTGTACGGTCTCAAAGATCATATTTTGATTGATTTATGTGAGATGAGGGGGATTGACTACTATACTGGCTTGTTTTTTGAGATATTCCATAGTGGTGTTGCATTTCCGATTGGACGTGGAGGGAGGTATGATAATCTAATTGGGAAGTTTGGCTATGAATGCCCTTCTACAGGATTTGCTATTGATGTAGAATCTATCATTATGGCAAAAGAAAGGTACGGAGTTTCCTTGCCTGATGATGGTATTAAGTACCTGGTTTTTTCACATGATAAATACAGGCATAATGCTATGGATTTATCCGGAGTGTTAAGGAATGCCGGTCATAAGGTGGCTCTCAACACAGGTTTGGAAACTACTGATATGGCGGTTGAATATGCCATAAATAACAATATAGAAAAGATTATAATTATAGAAGAGCAATATGATAAGCAGTTCTCCGTTATTGATGTTCAGACAGGCAGGAGAACTCATGTTGATATAGATAAGTTAATTGGCGGGATGCGGTAGTAAACAGTCAGGAGTCAGGCAAAGAGAGATATGGGGACATTTACAACTGATATAGAAGATGCAACATACAAAGTACCTCCGCAGAATATTGAGGCTGAACAATCCGTTCTCGGTGCAATACTCATAGAAAATAGTGCCTTCTATAAGGCTGTAGAGATTATTAATGCCGGTGATTTTTACAAAGAGGCGCATAGAAGGATATTCCTTTCCATGCTGGAGTTGAATGAAAAGAATGAGGCTATAGACCTTGTCACCCTTACTGAATATTTGCGGAAAAAGAACGAGATTGAGATAGTGGGCGGTGTAACATATCTTTCCTCTCTCTCTAATACTGTCCCTACGGCTGCCAACATCAGATACCATGCAAAGATTGTTTATGAAAAATCATTGCTGAGAAATTTAATAAACACTGCTACAGAGATCGTTACGAGGGGTTATGAGAATCTGCAGGATGTTGATGATCTTCTCGATTTTGCGGAGAATGCTATTTTCAGCATATCAGAAAATAAGATAAAACGTTCATTCATTCATATAAAGGATATTATCAAGGATAGCTTTGAGACGATAGAGAAGTTGTCAGAGAAAAAGGGAATGGTGGTTGGAATCCCTTCCGGCTTCATTGATCTCGATAATATGACGACCGGATTCCATCCTGCTGATCTGATTATAATTGCAGGCCGTCCTTCGATGGGGAAAACCGCCTTTTGTCTATGCATAGCCCAGCACGCTGGTATTGAAAAAAAGGAGCCAGTGGCAATCTTCAGTCTCGAGATGACAAATCAACAAATAGTTACAAGGTTACTATGTGGCGAAGCAAGGGTTGATGCCCATAAACTGAGGTCTGGTTTCCTCAGCAAGTCTGACTGGCCGAAATTGACAAATGCCGCCGGCCGTCTCTCTGAGTCTCCTATTTTTATTGATGATACTCCGGCGATATCTTCTCTTGAGATAAAGGCTAAGGCAAGACGACTGAAGGCAGAACATGGTTTGAGCCTTATAATAGTTGACTACCTTCAAATTATGGGAGGCAGGAGTAATAGCAGAAGAGGCGGATCGGATAGCCGTGAACAGGAAATATCCGAGATATCGAGGTCTCTTAAGGCGCTCGCCAAGGAGTTAAATGTACCGGTAATCGCCCTTTCACAGTTAAACCGTGCCGTTGAATCAAGACATGACAGGAGGCCTATGCTGGCTGACCTCAGGGAATCCGGCGCTATTGAACAGGATGCGGATGTTATTATTTTTATAAACAGGGAAGAAGTATACAAACAGACAGAGGAAAACAGAGGGATTGCAGAAATCATTATCGGAAAACAGAGAAATGGTCCTATTGGATCGGTTAAATTGGCCTTCCTTGATAAATATACAAAATTTGAGAATCTTGAAAAGGTGCATGGTGCGTAGCCATGTAATGAAAGAAAGGAATGATATGGTCTTACGGATAAGCCTCCTTATAATTACTTTAGCGTTATTAGTTAGTGCATGCACACCAGTTAGGAATATTTCTGTAATCCGGTCAGAAGAGACACTGGAAATTGAACAAGACACTCAAACGATATCTTCACCTGAGGCATATCACAATTTCCTGGCTGCATTTATGGATGAACAGTCTGGTAATCTTAGAGATGCACTATTAAAATATGAGGTTGCCCTCTCTTTTGACGAAAACTCTCTCTTTCTGTTGTCTCGCGTTGCCACTCTCCAGGCAAAGTTGGGGCATGTTGAAAGCGCAATTGAGACGATGAAGAGGTTGATTACATTAGCGCCAAGACCGAATCCGGCAATTTTCTTATTGGCTGAGCTGTATTTCAATGTAGGAGATTATGAGAAATCTGTCGAAACATTCAATCAGTTAATAGAAAAAGAGCCTGACTCTGTCAGGGTTTACTTGAACAGGGGAATGGCACTGGCAAATTTAAAGAGATTAAAAGAGGCTGAAGAGTCAATAAAAAAAGGGATAAGCCTTGACCGTGAGAATCCGGCCGGTTATTTATATCTGGGAGATCTCTATTTTGAAAATGGGAATACAAAGAAGGCAAGAAAATATTATGAGAAAGCTATTGCCAGGAAAAAAAACTATGAGCAGGCATATCTTAAGATTGGCGCTGTTTATCTGAAAGAAAAGGATTATAATAATGCGGAAAAGATTTATAAAGAGATACTGACAAAGGTTAATCCATTCAGCCGGGATGCAATATTGCAGCTTATGCAGATCCATGCACAAAAAAAGGAATATAACTCTGCTATAGAGGTGTTGGAAAGGGCTTTGGAACATAACCCCAGGGACTATGACATGCTTTTCAAATTGTCATACCTCTACAAGGAGATTAAGGATTACACAAAGGCTATTCAGAAGGCATTGATAGTAGTTGCTGCCAGACCAGGTGATACAAGGATGCACGCTTTCCTGGGATATTTATATGAAGAGACAGGTGACTATGATAAGTCAAAGCAGGAATATGAACATGTGATTGCAAAAGACCCTTCGGACATAGAGTCACATATACATCTGGGTTTTATCCTGGCAAGGAATGGTGAGAAGGATAATGCGATAAATATCCTCGAGAGGGCTATAGAGCTTGATCCTAAGCGCCCTAATGCCTATTTGATACTGGGTATGCTGTATTCCCAGGAAAAGGATTTTAAAAAGGCGCAGGATGTTTACATTAGAGGTATAGAAGCCGTACCGGATTATCCGGGGATGCATTTTAATCTTGGCGTTGTATACGATAAACTTGAGATGTTTGATGATATGGTAAGGGAGATGAAAAAGACCCTTGAGTTGGATCCTGAACAGGAAAATGCATTAAATTATTTGGGGTATAGTTATGCGGACAAAGGAATTAACCTTGATGAAGCGATTGAACTAATAAAAAATGCCCTCAAGGGTAATCCGGATAACGGTGCATATGTGGACAGCCTTGGATGGGCTTATTATAAGAAGGGATGGACTGATCTTGCCCTGGAGCAACTGAAAAGGGCCGCAGTTCTAATGCCGGATGACCCTACTATCCTTGAACATCTTGGGGATGTCTATTTAGAAAAAAACATGAGGAGTGAAGCCAGGGAGGAGTGGTTAAAGGCGCTTTTGCTGGATATAGAAAATGAAAAGCTCCTGGGTAAATTCAGAGAAACAGGATTTGGTGACCCTCATGAGGAAGAGAGACTAAAGGGTAAGTTTGAAGAGCATATGAAGAAAAAAACCTTACAATAACATTCCCTTCCATTTCAAAATTACCACAAAAACTTGTCAATTATTCATCCTGCAATGACAAAATTTGTCATTTTTATTATGATTTGTGTGCATAAAACCTAAGTACATGCCGCGATATAAAAGTCATAACTTATTGATAAAACAGCATTAATTGGTATGTTTAATGAGATTTAATTAACAGGCATATAAAATGCATCTGACTGGTATTAGATAATAATCTGACAGTTAAAAAAAGGAGGTGAAATTGATATAAAGAGTCAATAAATAGAACGCAAACACTTAATGTATGGTAAAAGGAGGTAGCAAGATGTTATTTATAAGCAACATAATAAGAACAATGAGGAAGGATAGGGAAAAGGGATTTACCCTTATCGAATTGATGATCGTGGTTGCAATCCTTGGTATATTGGCGGCCATAGCAATACCGAACTTTATGAGATTTCAGGCTAAGTCAAGGCAGAGTGAGGCAAAGACAAATCTGGGTGGTATAGGGACCACGGCAGAGGCATATAGGGCAGAGTTCGATACTTATATTGCTACATGGAACAACTTAGGTTGGGCACCCCAGGGGACAGCAAGATACGGCTATGGATATAATGCATTAGAATATACAGGTACTGGTGCAGTTACAGCTTATGCACCAGAAACTCTGGGTGTTGCCGCAGCAGTCACTACTTTTGTTGCCGCAGCAGAAGGGGATATTGATTCTGAGACCACCGGACATGACTGCTGGACATATAACCAGGGAAGGGTACTCGCTAATCCAACTAATGATGTTAGCCAGGATGTAGCCTGTTACTGAGTAAGAGGGGGTACTGAACGACAAGATATTTGCTTAATATGCTATATAGCCAAAGGGGTGCATATCTGCACCCTTTTTATTTAGAACTGTAGGATACCAAATGTTAAGAGGAATAGAAGATGAGGGATTTACACTTATAGAGCTTATGGTCACAGTAGCTATTCTGGGAATCCTTGTAACCCTCGCCACTGGCAGCTTTCTAAGCTATCAGGCACGTGCCAAACAGGCAGAGGTGAAGGCGAACTTAGGTTCTATAGGGGAGATGGCCATAATCTATAAAACAGAATTTGACACATACATCACAAACTGGACTGGTATCGGTTGGCAGCCGATGGGAACAACAAGGTACCGTTACTGGTATAATGGATCGGCTGCGATCGGTACCCCTACATCACCACAAACAGGAATAAACTACTCCGATCCGGGCTCTGCCGCCGACGATAATTCCTTTATAGCGGCTGCTATAGGAAATATTGATAATGATGTGCCCACAACAGACCAGTGGCTCTACAACCAGAATAAAAGTTTTACAATCTTGCAAAATGACGTTACCACACCGTAGACAATCATCGCAATCAACAGGCAGGTTTTCCAACCCCGAGTAAAAATTATTTCATGGATATAAAAAGGACTTAGCAATGAAACAATGTAGATTGATTCTGAAACGAATATGGCATAAGGTTCTTTTTATTTTATTCACTGCCTTCATTATAACAGGACTAAATTCTCTAAGTGTAAATGCTGTTACTTTGCAAGAAAAATGTCAGGAATATAAGAATAAAGTAGGTCAGAACATCCAGAAGATTAACCTGAATAA
>MHEI01000074.1:0-1036 GCA_001805165.1 Nitrospirae bacterium RBG_16_43_11
ATACCATGATGCGGAAATACCTCTCTGACAGCCTCTCGGTTCATAAGGCGGCACCTTATCATCAATCGCCTCATAATCAGTCGCCTGTAGTTCCCATGTAATAATACCGTCTTTGACATAGACCATCCAACTGCATCCACCTGTACAGTTGTTTCCATGAGTACTTCTGACAGTCTTGTCATACTGCCAGCGATTTCTGTAAAACTCTTCCCAACCCCTTTTAGCGGGGTCAACAATATCCTGAATCCATGTAGCCATTTAATTATTTCCCTCCTTTCCCACCATAATTCCTCCAAATTGCCTCGTGTGCTGTACCACCACAGCGTTTTCTGTATCTACCGCTCCAAACAATACTGAAGAATATAAGGATACCCACAAAGCCTGCTGCACTGATACCGACGAAAGCGCCGGACTTTGATGTCTGTTCTGCAGGCAGTGTACTGAAGAACGCCTTGAGATGCGTAACTTCATCATCAGTCACGTTCTTTCTTGAGAAGATTGGCCCCATTATCGGGGTGCCTGTGCTGTTAATCCACGCTGCAGCTATAAGCGGGTTTTGAGGCGCAGGTCCAACTCCGTATTTCTCGTTGGGCAGCATCAGGTTCGGACCAAGTGTACCGCCACCTAATGTCCCAAGACCTACATTGTGACATGAAATACATGCAGGACCACCATTCTCAAACCTCTTTTCACCGGTGTACAACATCTTCCCTATGCCGGCATCACCCTGTACTGCAGGAACAGCCTCCTCAGTAGCAGCCGGATCCTCCGCTGTCTCAGCAGACGCAAACAGAGGCAAACTTACCAGACCTGCCGCTATGAGTACTACAAACAACAATACTTCTAATCTCCTACAAATGATTTTTTTAATCATATTCTCCTTACACCTCCCTTCTATTAGTTAGATTAAAAAACAGGCCAAAACCACAAAGCCTGTCATTCCAAATCACCTGAATACCCATAATACCGGACAGGGAGACTTCTTTGTTACCCTGTCTGTAACACTTCCCATAAAAAACTTTCCAGCTGATGAATA
>MHEI01000074.1:1192-2009 GCA_001805165.1 Nitrospirae bacterium RBG_16_43_11
CAGTATTATCTTCAACAATCTCTTCCTTTTTCAGCAGACCATACAATTTGCACTTCTCCCAAAGGGTTTTTCTCGATATGCCAAGGAGTTTTGAAGCAAGTGTCTTGTTGCCTTTAGTCTCTTCCAGTACTTTTGATACATACTGTTTCTCAAAAAGAGACATGGCAGTCGGAAGGGGTTCTGAATAACTGAGCCTCTCACCCACTTTACTTCCTTCACGGCAGATAGTACACATATCTTCAGGGAGGTCCCATGGTTGTATCTCTTTATCTCTTGATAAGGTCAAGGCCCTTTTAACTGCATTCTCAAGTTCTCTTATATTACCCGGGTAGTCATACTTTAGAATAAATTCCCGTGCCTCTGTAGATATTCCCTTCATTGGTTTATTCATATGCTTTGAGTACATATTCAGAAAATGCTCCATTAAAAGAAGAATATCCTCCTTGCGATCCCTTAACGCAGGAAGATGAACAGGCACAACATTCAGCCGGTAATAAAGATCCTCCCGGAAACTGCCTTTCTGTACCTCTTTTTTAAGGTCTCTCTGTGTTGCCCCTATAATCCTTACATCCACATTTATTGTACTCGTGCCTCCAAGTCTTTCAAACTCACGCCCCTGAAGCACCCTTAATAGTTTGACCTGAACCGTCTGGTTAATCTCTCCGATTTCATCAAGGAAGAGAGTACCCTTGTGGGCAAGCTCAAACCTCCCCTTCTTCTGCTTCAGGGCTCCGGTAAAAGCGCCTCTCTCATGACCAAACAACTCTGCCTCAAGAAGCGTTTCAGGCAGCGCGGCACAGCTCACTTTAATGAATGC
>MHEI01000074.1:2063-5411 GCA_001805165.1 Nitrospirae bacterium RBG_16_43_11
TGTGCCGCTTTCTCCGGTAATGAGCACCGTTGTATCCGTAGGCGCTATTATCTCTATCTTCTCAAATATATCTTTCATCTTATCGCTCTTACCGATAATTCCGCTGAATTCATACCTCTCCTCTATCTTTTCTTTCAGGTATATATTCTCGTCTTCAAGGTCTCTCAATGCAATCAGCCTTTTTACTGTCAGGATAAACTCATCCATAGAAAACGGCTTTGTTATATAGTCGTATGCACCTATCTTCATAGCCTCAACGGCAGTATCCACTGATCCATATGCGGTGATCATCAACACCTTTGTGCGCGGAGAGATCTGTTTGCACGACTTCAATATCTGGACTCCGTCCACTTCCGGAAGTCTCAGGTCAGTTATCACAACATCATAAGAGTTATTCTTAATTGACTTTAATCCTTCACCACCGGTTTCCGCACTCATGACGTTGTATCCTTCAACCTTAAGAGCGTCACTTATTGAGATCCTCATCAGCGGTTCATCATCTATAATTAATATATCCGGTATCTTGTGCATTGTGATATTCCTTTAAGCCTCCTTCAGCGGCAGCCTGATCGTGAATGTTGTCCCCTTCCCCTCTTCGCTCTTTACGTCTATCTTCCCTGAGTGTTTCTCAACTATACCAAGACTTACTGCAAGGCCGAGCCCGGTTCCCTTTCCAACATCCTTAGTTGTAAAAAACGGATCAAATATCCTTGGCATTATCTGTGGCGGTATCCCTGAGCCATTATCAGAAACAGCGATACAGCACCAGTTGTTGTCGGCATATGTCCTGACTATTACCTCCCCCTCACCCTTGACTGCCTGAACCGCATTCAGCAACATATTCATAACTACCTGTCCTATCTTATGCTGATCCATCATTACTCTTTGCATGTTTAAACCAAGCTCTTTTCTTAGATGGATACCATTCTTCGTTACTGCATAACTCATCAGAGACAGGACGTCTTCAACAAGGTTATTTACATCCACAGCTAAAAGCCTCGGTTCATGCTGCTGTGCAAAATCAAGAAGCTGTTCAACAGTTCTCTGAACACGCTGGATTCCATCCTCCATGGACTTCATATATATCACTTCACGCTCCTTTGGCAGGAGCTTATTACGTATATTATACAGACAATTCATAATCCCGCCAATGGGGTTATTGATCTCATGTGCAATTCCTGCAGCCAACTGGCCTATAGCAGACATCTTCTCCGCCTGAGCAACCTGCTGTTCCAGTCTGTTCCTTTCAGTAATATCATTTGCAATTACCAGCACCCCCGCCATCTTTTCATCTCCGCTTCTAAGAGGTGAAATACTGAGAACCGCATATTTTACACCCCCGGAATTATCTATAATTTCTACCTCATATGTCTGTCTTATCCCCTCTGCTACGGTCTTTCTTAACCTCTCGCCTTTATGCTTCTTCGACAGTATAGCCAGGAATGAACTTCCAACAAGATCTTCCTTCTTATAACCCCACTCTTCTACCTTTTTATTAACATAAGTAATCAGTCCGGCAGGGTTAAGTGTGAAAATAACGTCGTTTGCGCCTTCAAGGAGGTTTTCAAGATAATCCTTGGTCTCCCTCAACTCCCTGGTCCTGTCTGATACCCTCTGTTCAAGGATGTCATGATATTCACGCAGATGCCTTTCCAATCTCTTCCTGTCAGTAATATCGCGGACAAATGCCCTTGTCTTTATGAATTGACCGGTTATCGGATGGTAAAGGGCAGTGGCGGATATCTCAACTTCTATTTTTTTACCATCCTTTGTAATAAATTGTAACTCGACCCGGCCTTTGCCTTCTTTAATCACCCGACCTACATGCTTTTTTACACGCTCCCTGAGTTCTTCCGGAACTATATCCTCCAGCCTTTTATTTCGCATCTCCTCAATCGTGTAACCAAGGGTATTAAGTTCCGTCTTGTTAACCCCTACAAAATATCTTTCAGCATTAACAGAATGAATCATCTCAGGAGAATTTTCGATGAGATCCTTATACCTCTCCTCAGATGTCTCAAGTTCCTTATTCCTCTCCTCAAGAGTAGTATAAGTCTTCTTTAACTCTTCTGCCATTTTATTGAACTCATCCGCCAGTTTTTCTATCTCATCACCTGTCTTAACATAAAGACGGTGGTCAAGTTTACCCTGGCCTATAAGTTCTACACCACGGTACAGCTCATTAATAGGTTTAACAATATCTCCTGCAGCATAGACGGCTGTAAGGGCAAGAAACACTATGAGCACAAAGGCAAATATAGTAACGCGCGCGAGTAAAGAATATATGGGTGCATACATCTCACCGGGGCTCTGTCTCAGAAAGACATACCATTTGTTTCCGTCAAGCCATCCGGGTTCCGGGTTTATTGTCGAAAGTACCGGGGCAAAACCAACAATAGAGTCTTTACCGCCATGGGCATCATCTTTTGCAACCCCCCATCCCGGATTAACGCGTGTTACGAGTTTGACAAGATCATGGCTTATATGATGGCTGCGCAGAGGAAATATAGGACACATGATAATTGTACCTGCAGAATCTACAAGGTTTGCATGTCCTGTCTTACCGATTCTTACATTATTTATAATCTCGAGGAGGCTATCTACTGTATACCTGATTGCAACAACGCCGATTGCCTTACCATTATCCATGACGGGGGCCGCTATGTTCATCAGATACTTGCCGGTTTTATTATCAAGATTTAAATCACCGACGTAGACCTTGCCCGCGCCATTGTTGAAGGCAACATTAAACCAGCGCTCATTTTTGAAATTACCGCCTCCACCCTCGTTTATGCCGGCAACATAATCAGCACTCCTGTCAACAATTAAAAGGCTGTGAACTTCCTTTTCATCATAACTCCTGAATTCCCTGAGATAATTATTCAGTTCACCTCTGCCTGCAGTCCTGTTTTTAATTGCATATCTGACATCAGCAGACGCAGTCAGCCTCTGAACCTCAACCGTCTCGCTTTTAATTACCATCTCAACCTTGTGGGCAATCTCATTTGCCTCATCCTGAAAAGATTCCCCTATAGAATTTCGCAAGGCGCCACTGACATCAAGATATGTAAGATAAAGACCGGCCACAAGCGGCATGATGCTTATGATAAGCATTGACCGGATAATCCTTTTTCTTATACCGCTTCTTACGCTGAGAAATTGCATATTTAAAGCATTATATTACAAAAGCCCCTTATCTGCAAAGCTGACATACTCCTTCTCTCCCATGATTATATGATCAAGCACCTTTATCCCAATCAATTCGCCTGCGGCTACAAGCCTTTTCGTTATATCAACATCCTCGGGACTTGGTGACGGGTCCCCGCTTGGGTGATTATGAAGAAATAT
>MHEI01000075.1:0-701 GCA_001805165.1 Nitrospirae bacterium RBG_16_43_11
ACGGCTCATTAACAAGAAGAGCCAGCACTGCATAAAACATAGAATAATAAACCCTATTAGCTACACTTCGAAGGCTTTTATCCCCGTCTAAAAGATATCTTGCCTCATCCAGTGACTCCTTTGCCTGAGTCATCCTGTATCTAATAAGAGTCCGCTTCTTATCATCCGTTGTCATATTCGTATCCCTTCTCTTTCAATAACTTTATAAAGAGGAGATTCGCTCATCGGACCATCTATTAATTCTGTATGGCTATATATGACAGAAGATATTAGACAATCATATTTAAGGTTAATCTTGAATATTATCATATCAATAGCTTCCTCTATTGAAGGGGTAACATATTCCAACTCAATCATCACATCTATGTCTGAATCTTCCGTTGCATTACCTCTCGCTTTTGAACCAAAAATGCGAAAATCAATAAGCCTGAAGTTTTTCTCTAATTCCTCTTTAAGGGATGTCACAGCTTCTATCTCATTCTGTTGCAGAAAATCTGTTTTCATGTTTACCTCACTTCTTATCTCCTGCCTGAGTCTAACAATGCCTATGCCCCTTGTCAATTTTTAAACCATCTCTATCTACAGGCACTTATGTAAAAATAAATGGGCGCTGTGCCTAATTTCCTTCTATCGCTTTTTTGTCTCCCACATAAAAATCATAACACCTTCAAGCCATTCGAATATCTGCTCCGGTGTCAATC
>MHEI01000075.1:843-14417 GCA_001805165.1 Nitrospirae bacterium RBG_16_43_11
TTCCTGATAAGATCAACTGTGTGTTTCAACCAGCGTCCGTACTCCTTAGGGGTAGCATTCAGGAAAATCACTCCTCTCTTCCCCTTTCTGGGAGTATTATCCCATTGCGGACAGACACCACGATACAGAGGATAATCCACCTTTGGAGAAGAAACGAGGTTAGGCCAGAGGGCCTTGTAATCCACGATCCATAAATCTTTACTCCGGTGTCTAACGATATTAGCCATATGTCTCAGGATAGATTTATACTTTATAAACTCAATCACCCTGTCCCAGTGAGGTTGAAACTCAACTGCCGCATCAAAGCCACCTTCACGCGGGTCCCACCCAAATGTCCCTGCTGTCTCTATGGACAGAAGATAGAGTCCTTCAAGCCCGTTCTTGACAGCCAGCTCCCTCCAGAGATCAGTTGTACGCCTACAATCAGGGAGGCTTTTCGCCTTGTATACAATGAATACGGGCCTGCCATCTATCTTTATTGCACGGGGATCAGTCAGTGCCGGCAACAGCCAGTCAAAGTGACGCCTGTCATCTTCATCCCCCCCGTATGTCTGCTCCTGCAGGACAGATTGCGGCATCCCATCCCACCTTCTGCTCCACGGCTCATTCGCCCAGGCAAGACAAAAAGGAAAATCAGGTTGACCCGATGAAATAATCTCGTTAACAGGCCTCTCCAGCAACATCTTTCCATTAAACCAGTAATGCCAGTAGCAGAACCCTTCAATACCATGACTCCGCGCCAGCTCTGCCTGCTGAGAACGAACTTCAGGAAGCCGTAAATCATAAAATCCAAGATCAGCCGGCAACTTAGGCTGGTGATGTCCCTTGAAAAACGGCCTTGCATTTGTGACATTTCTCCATTCTGTGAACCCCTTCCCCCACCACTCATCATTTTCGGGGATTGGGTGGAATTGAGGGAGGTAAAAGGCGATTAATCTGGCGCGTCGGCTTTTATTATTTTTCTCCATGACCCCGCCCCCTTGAATGCAGCTGCATTAAAACAGATTCAATATTATCCGTGCATGAATCCATATTCCAGTATTTAGTAACATATTCAGTAGATTTTACTCCCAGTTCGAGCGCTAACTTTGGATTATCAATAAATCTAAAGAGTAGTTCTCCCAGCACATGTGGATTTGCATCCCTTGCCAGAAAACCATTTATCCCATCCCTTACAGTTTCTCTAACTCCACCCTCTGCTATGCCCACCACTGCAGTCCCGCACGCATTGGCCTCTAATGGCGCAAGACCGAACGGTTCCAGTCTGGAAGTGTAAATCATAACCGCTGCTTTACCAAGCAGAGCGATTACTTCGGTGTCAGGAATGTTCATCCTCGGAATGAAATTAACACCAAGTTCATTTGCCATATTTTTGAATTTCTTCAGATCATGCTTGTAGGCACCATTTCCTATCCATATCAAATCCGGACGTTTTTCCTTTCTTATAGTGGAGATTGCACTGATTGCCCTGTCAATACCCTTTGCCAGATAAATCGTACCGAGCCCAACGACATAATTTTCCTTTTTTTCACCTGCCGGCCTGAAATAATCCGTATCAATACCAAGGTAGCATACAGTTGATTCAAGATTGTATGTTCTCAATATACTCTCACGACTGAAAATGGAGTTTGCGAGGATAAGGTCAAATCGTTTCGCATATTCAAGCTCAGCCCTGGCCTGCAGTCTGATTCCATTAATTGCCGCCCGCCTGATGATATAATGCTTTAAAGACCCTAATGATAAATTCATCCTGTAAGTGCTCTGAGGCGCTATCCATGGAAGTTCGGGAAGGGCTTCGTAAAAATACCTGTATGGTTCACCTAAATAAATTGCTGAAGGCAACCTGGTATATTCTGCAATCGGGGTAGTTCGCAGATACACACATGCGTTGGCAAAAAGAATGTCGAAATCCCTGTTGTTAATCTCTTCAGCACATATCTTACAATGCTGTTCAATGACAGCAAGCAGCTCCTTCACTACCCTTAATGGTTTAGAAGGATAGTTAAATAGTCTGTTTTTCTTATTCAGTGGGATGATGTTTTCTTTTATAATATTGCTTAAAGGAAGATATTTCTGGTCCGCCGTATCAGGACACCACGATTCCAGATAATGTCCTCTTTCAACAAGTCCCCTCACATGATTATATAATTGCCTTTTCCCTCCACCGCTGGGCAGATTATGCCAGACCGCAATCTTAAGCTTCTTATTAGTCATTCATGACTCCCGGCCACATAGTTTATAGCCTCCAGTGTCTTCTTCGCACAGGACTCCCACGTAAATTTACCCGCTTGTTTGAATCCCTTTTCCTGAAGATTTTTGTAAAGTTCTTCATCTGTCATTACTTTGTATATCCCGGATGCAATCGCCTCCGGATCTTCAGGATTTACCAGGATAGCGGCATCTCCGGCAACTTCCGGAAGAGAGGAAACATTAGATGTAACCACAGGCACACCGCATGCCATTGCCTCAATCACAGGCATCCCGAATCCCTCGTACAAACTTGGGTATACAAATACAGTCGCCGCATTGTAAAACAGTGGAAGATCCGCATCAGAGACATGACCTGTGAAGATAATCCGGTCTTCGATATTTAACTTCCGAATAAGCTCGTAGAACGACTCATTCTTCCACCCTTTGCCTCCAACGATTACAAGAGGCTCCTTTATCTGGCCGCGAGAATAAAGCAGATGACATGCCTCCACTAATTTCATCAGATTCTTTCTCGGCTCTATTGTACCGACAAAAAGGATGAATCTATCTGGAAGTCCATATCTCTTACGAAGGTCGTTAAGCTTGTTTTCATCTCTCTGTGAGCAGAATACCCTGCTGACCCCATTATATGTAACCCATACCTTTTCTTCCGGCACCTTTAAAATCTCAACCACGTCTTTTTTTGTATTCTCTGAAACACAAAGAATCAGGTCAGCCCTGTGTGCATAATCCTTAAGATATCTGGGAAGATCAACATCATATCCCGGGAGTGTATACTCAGGAAAGTAATGATGTGCCATATCATGTATAGTGATAATAGACTTATATTCATGTGAAAAGTCTCCCATATAGCTTGTCCAGAGGAAAACATGGATAGGGGGTCTCTTCCTGCGGTTTGCAACCCATGCAGCAGAGAGCCTGTTAATCTTCCTGAAAGGATATGGTGCACAAAATCCCGATGAACGTCCCAAGACCTCTTTAAGTTTTGCTCTATCCATATCAGGAGTAATAGGAGTAAATAGCTTGAAACCACGATAGGCGTAAAGATATATGCTATGTTCATTATTTTCTGAATAAAGAGCATTGACCAATTCACTGGTATATCGCCCTACTCCGGTGAGATGATTTAAAATAGGTCGTCCGTCAATTGCGATGTTCATTTAGTATTCTTTACCTATTTTTGTTAATTTTGCATTCGTCTTTTCAGGAACAGGATTATTAGCTGACAGGGTTATAATATCACTGTCAGAATATCTATTCCCATTCATCGAACTCATCCGGCTCCGATAGACGACGGCAAACTTTTTTATGGCCTCATAAAAAACCAATCCAAAGCCAGGCTCCACTCTGAGGAGACGCCGTAATAGTGTTTTTGCATGCTCCATAAGCATCCTATTATCCGTCACATTCTTCCAGGTAAACAAGAGTCCGTTGCGAGTATGAATCCTCCATACATAATCCCGTTTATTGATATTATCAATAGTGGCATGACACCTGTGATGTGCAACACTCCGAGGCTCATAGAGTGACCACCACCCCCGTTTCCAAGCCCTGTAGCAGATATCCACATCCTCCCAGTAAAAAGGGTAATAAAGAGTGTCGAACCCGCCAAGCGAAAGAAACTTATCTCTGTCAAATGCAGAAAATCCCCCGCAGGCATGGGAAACTGTACAAACTTCTTCAAATTTTGCCCCGGGGTTTAATAAGCCTGGCTGAATCAAATTAAGGACGCCATCTTTAAACTCATATCTCGTCACGCTCTCATTCTTTTCGACCCCATCCTGTTCAATCAATCCCTTAGCTACAACAGCAAAAACCCGCTCCTGATCAAAATGACTCAGCAACGGTTCAAAGAAATCTTTCTCAACCCGTACATCGTTATTAAGCAATACAATGATGCTATGTTTACAGGCTTTTACACCACGATTTACGGCCTCTCCAAAACCAACATTCTTTTCATTTACAATGATACGCGCCTCCGGATATTTCCTCCTGATAAGATCAACACTCTGATCTTTACTCCCATCATCCACGATAATAACATCATACTGATCCGAATAAGACCGTGCAGCATCAAATACAGATGGAAGGTATTCATCGAGGAGATCATGACCGTTATAGTTAGGTATAACAACGCTAAATGGCCTTTTACTCATATAGTCCTTCAATAGTCTTCTACTCAATATAGTCTGATAAACTGTTACGAAGCTCCGTAACTCGGAAGGAAAAAGAGTTATACCATTCCACAAGAAGAAGCAACGCAAATAGCAAACGTTCCCGATTCACACCTTGATTTAAATCAAGACTTACCATTTTTATCAATTCTTTGCTGTTAATCAGTGGAAATTCATTTGATATAAAATAGGATTCCACATCACCATATTTCACAAACCAGCTATTCAACCATTTTCTCATAGGAAGCACAAAACCCTGCTTTCGCCGCTGCAATATCTCGTTTGGTACCCATCGGCTGGCAACCCGACGCAGGGCTTTCTTGCTCACTCCATGTATCATTCGCTCATCAGCCGGCAAATTAAGTCCCATTTCTACCAGTTGCGGCATCAAATACGGGGCACGACCTTCCAGACTATGAGCCATGGCCATTCGGTCATATTTTATAAGGAGATCATCCGGAAGCCAGGTTGCCATATCTGCTGCACTTGCCCTTTGTAATGGAGATTTGGCTTCTGAAAGCCAAGAGATAAAGTCCATCTCCCAATCATCGCTCTCAACAAAGGAATAATTTATGAGTCTCTGTCTTTCTGCCCGGTCAGTTAATAATGGAAATCCAGAAGGGGTAATAGGATCATGGTTTTGAATAAGGTGATTATATTGTGTGGACTTTGCCGCAAGGCGTGTCAATAATTGCCTGACGCCAATCCATTTATCATTCTTTGCAATAAAGCGTGCGTAGTAATCATATCCTGAAAACACTTCATCTGCACCTTCGCCGGAAAGGACTACAGTTACATATCGTCTTGCTTCCCTGCAGAGCCAATAAAGAGGCAGCATAGCCTGATCACCTACAGGCTCATCAAGTGCAGATGCCACCATAGGAAGGAAGGTCAGAAAATCTTCTTCATTGAATATGAAATGATGGTGATTACTCCCGATTGATCTGGCTAAATGCCTTGCATGATCACTCTCATCATGTTCTCTTGACTGAAATCCCATTGAAAAGGTATCAATGGCCGGAACATGACGGGCAGCAATTGCCGCAATAATCGAACTATCCAGTCCGCCGGAAAGAAAGACACCTGCAGGAACATCAGCAATCAGTCTTGACTTGACCGCATTCTCAAGGCACCCTGCCAACTCATCATCAGTTACCATACCGTCGTCTTCCTGCAAATTGATCCTGTAATAGCGATACCTGACTGGCAGAGGTTTGTCTATGGGGATCAGTAAACGCTCTCCAGGAAGGACACGATAAATATTTTTGAATATTGTTTTATCACCCGGCACATAGTGCAGTGCAAGATACCTGTCAAGGCTGCATGGGGAGATATCAATATTAACCCACGGCAGTGCAGCAAGAGGTATAAGATTAGATGCGTACGCAAAACGGTCACCATTAAAACAGTAGAATAGCGGTTTCTCACCAAAGCGGTCTCTGGCCAGATGGAGTTCCCGCCTCGTCCGGTCCAGGATGGCAATGGCATACATGCCATCAATCCGTTGCAGAAGTCCTTCTATACCCCATAAGGCATATCCATGGGCCAGAACTTCAGTATCACTGTTAGTATGGAATATATGGTTTTGTTGCTCCAGTTCTTTTCTGAGTTCTTTATAATTGTATATCTCACCATTCTGAAATGCTACAATCTCATCATTTCTACTTTTAAGCGGCTGCCAGCCATGCTCAAGGTCAATGACGGAAAGCCTGCGCATCCCCATTATGACATTTCCTTCTATATAGCGTCCCTCTCCATCCGGACCACGAAAAATCATGGTGTCCAGTAGAGAGTCCAATATTCCCCCTGGATCTTTAAATGTTTTCTTGTCTATTAGTCCCAGAATAGCGCACATCGTATTTCACCTGAAAAAGCCTCTAACTGCTTTTTGCTTATGGAACTACACTTCGTATCTTTTGGGGCGAGATATACATAATACGAAATCTGATTCAAGAAACTGATAATCCATTAAAATAGCTTCAAACTCTAATAGCAACTTCAGAAGTACAGATGTTTCTACCTCTCCATTCATGAATTTGTCTGCCTTTAGATATGGATAAAGGGGATGTAAAATACAACCACCAAATGGATGTTTTACTTCAATATCAAAGTAATTTTTTAGTAAAGGAAGAATAAATTTAGACCTGACCGATTCAGATGGGTCTATAGCTATTCTATTTGATAATGTATCATTCTGAAATTTATCTTTGTCTGATGACCTCATCTCCTGAGGAAAGCAGGATAACATGCGATTGATTATATCTACCTGCTTTTTACTGTATATGTTGTAACATTCCCCAACATATTCATTGATGACAAAATAACCGTCAGAATCGAGTACATTATGGATCATTGCAAAAAACCGTTCTAATTCCTTAACATGATGAACAGAACCTGTGCATAATACTAAATCATAACGTCTACCGTCAGGAATTACAAATGTGTCAAGGTTATCGTTATAGAAATTTATCTGCAAACCAAGTTTCTCTGCTTTATCCTTTGCTATACCAATAGAGGAGTCTGAGAAATCAAACGCGTCAATCTCATCAACCACCCCTGATTTTGCAACAATTATCTCATGATCTCCTACCCCACAACCTGGTGATAACATTCTTTTAAACCTTTTCCCAGCAAAATAATCCTCGAGCAACCACGAAAGCCAGTATTTATGTGAGTGACCACCAGACATTCGATAATAAACCTGGCTGGCAATTATAGGATTTTCTATCCATTGGTTTTGATAAGCAGCATTTGGATTAACCTCCCAAAATTTCCGGGCAATATTATCAGTATGGTCATACCCTTTATTCTTCTTACCAAATAATAATTTGCCAGTAAACTTTCTGATCTTATTTGCCAGAACGCCAGGCTTCAGAAAATATTTCAGCATAAGCCTTTACCATATCCTCATAGTCAGGCAGCCCACCAAGCACATGACGGCTATTTGCTGCCAGGCTGTCTCTTAATTCACGATTTGTAATCAAAAGCTCCATCTTTTCCGCTAACTCCGTTATGTTCCCAGGTGTATAAAACAAGGCATTAACACCTTCTCGTACCTGTTCCCGTATTCCGAATGCCGGTGTAGTAATTATAGGCAAGCCATAGGCCATAGCCTCTAAAATAACCCTGGGATAGCTTTCGATTCTGGAGGTACAAACAAAAATATCAGCAGCCCTATAATAATGTGCCACCTCAGATGTCTCTGGAATTATACTTACCCTGTCTTGTAACTCTTCTGGTAGTTTCCCAACGATTCTTGCCAATTTCTGACTGTATTCACATGGACGATCACCAACAATAAAACATCGAATCTTTTTACTGCAGCTTACAGGAAGTCTTGATAATGCTAATGGTAAGTCATGCTGTCCTTTTCTTGGAGTGACTGTACCCAAAAGAAAGATTACAACATCATCTTTGTCTATATTAAGATAGGTTCTGGCACTGTCTCTTGGCCAATCAGAATATGTCTGCTCTATATCACTCATATCAAGACCATTTGGAATTACTGTGAAGTTATGATGATTGTTCAGGGCTTTGTACACATCCCTGGTCGCATCAGAAACAAATATGATACGGTATGGATACTGAAAACATTCCACTGCCCTTTTCGCAATTTGTGCCCCAAAGTTATTGAAATGATGCTGCCATGGTTCGCTTTCTCTGGGATTCCATATTGAAGGAAGGCCAACCTGTCTTGCAGCATCAATAGCATAAAAGGTCAGTAATGTATTAGCGTAAACAAGCCTTATCCCCCATTGAGCAATTTTTTGAGATAAGTGATTTAGCCTGCTGTTATACTCTTTTATTGAAATAGCCCCAAAAGCAAGATTAATATCAATATCTACATGAATACCGTTATCTTCATATGCCTTCCGTAATGGACCATCCTCCTGGCAAAATACTATTGGATCAATAATCCCCTTCTTCTTTAATGCCAGTGTCAGTTGATATTGACTGTAAGGGGCGCCTTCCCATTTTAAATTATGGGAAACCATCAAGGCAGGGATTTTATTAATCTGTCCCCTGGACAGGCGCCTCGGGATAATCTCAAATCGCTCATTTGAAAGTGAGAGATAAGGACTGTAATAGGGGTCCTTAAATTCCCTGTATGCCTTTCTGAAGTTTGCTATCTCCGTGGGATTGTCTTTAAATCCACGGGAATAACCTTCATGATGTGTCAATACTGCATCGGGACAATAGACGCACCTGTACCCGCCGGCAATTAAACGATAGCAGTAATCAACATCATTATAGGCAACACCATATAGCTTTTCATCAAAACCACCCAGTTTCAAAAATAATTCTCGCGATGTCAGCATACATGCCGCTGTGACAGCGGAATAATTTCTTACTACTGAGGCATAGGATAGATAACCATGGTCCAGCCCCGAAGTACCCTTGAATGCAGGCCCTGCCAGTCCATGATAAAGTCCATGAATAATACCAGCATGCTGTATACGGCCATCCGGAAAGAGGAGTTTTGCCCCGACGGTGCCAACCCCTGATATCTGAGCATATCCCATCATCTGGCTAAGCCAACGTGGGGACTTAATTTCTGTATCATCATTGAGGAACATGATATAAGGAGAGGTTACCATATTTGCGGCACGATTATTTATAGCCGCAAAATTAAAGGTATCGTATGGATTCGAAATACGAATGACCTTATGAGGTAAAGTATTTAAATACGCTATCGTCTCAGGATCATCACTCTCATTATCAATAACTATAACTTCATAGTTCCTGTATGTAGTCTTCGTCAGCGATTCAAGACAATTTCTCAGGGTTGCTAAATTATTTCTCGTCGGAATCAATATCGTCACATCCGGGCCATTATCCTGAAATTCGTGTGCAAATAGCCCCAAGCCCCCATTAACAGCAAAATCCGGCCGATAGGCTTTCGCATTTATACCACGACGATCTAAGGTCTCTTGAACAGCACGGCGTCCAGCTTCAAAACTTTCCGGCTTTGCTGACCCGGACGATGCAGTAGAGGATGGCAGGGAGCGCCAATGATACAGGACCTTTGGGATATGTCCCACATCCCGTGCCTTTTCTGTAACACGCAGCGCCAGATCATAATCCTGTGACCCCTCAAATCCGGTTCTCATGCCACCTGCAGATTGATAAAGAGATCTCCTGACTACAAAGATGTGACTGAAATACATATAAGATAATAATAATTCCGGAGACCAGTCAGGTTTGAATTGCGGACCATATCGTTTCCCGTCAGGTGTAATTTTATCATCATCGGAGTATAACACATCCGTCTCAGGATGATCCCGCAGATAAAGGACAACCTCTGCCAGTGCATCCGGTGTAAGTTCGTCATCATGATCTAATAAAATCAGATGCTCCCCGCCGGCCATCCCGGCCCCATAATTTGTAGCCATACTTATATTGACGTTCTTATCTAATAACTTAAACTTAATTCTCTTGTCGAGACGTGCCCATTTCTCTATTGTTAACTTCACATCAGATGTAGTACTGCAATCATCCACAATACATAATTCCCAATTATCGTAGACCTGATTTATAACAGAGCTAATTGCTTTATCCAGGAATGAAACAGGTGGATTATAAACCGGCATTATTACTGAAATCAGTGGTAACTGCTCATTCCTGCTATGGATTCTCTCTTTGAGAGAGACTGCCAAACGGTTGTTCCATAGATTCACATCCTGCCATGCCTGATATCGTTCAACAGGTTTCAGTGAGGCAAACTTCAGGTGAACCATATCTATAAGTACAGAAGGATTTTTAATCACGGAAAATATCTGGTGATAAAAGCCATCCAATCTTTGCATTACAATCACGACTGAGTGGCTATTTCCGAATAATCTTTTTGAAGTCCTCAGAAGAATGGTATTATGCCCTCATAGTTTGATACTGAAGTCTGTTTTATCAAGTGAAAGGTTTGGATTGTAATAAGGATCTCCGTCTGTAACTGTTTTTTTCCATCTATTCCCAACGGTCGTGGTCTCTTGAAGTGACCTTGTCCGCTTCTCCTCTGTATCATCACGCCCTCTGCTTGCTAATTCATGATGATAGAGTTCCGCATATGGTGTAAATACAATAAGATACCCCTTCTCTCTTATCTTCAAACAAAGATCCACATCATTAAATGCAACCTCCAATCCCTCATCAAACCCTCCCACCTCATCGAACACATCTTTTCTAACCATCATGCAGGCTGCTGTTACTGCGCTTAAATTCTGCACAATATTAGTTCTGCCCATATACCCAAAATCTGAACGCGGTAATCTCTGATATGGATGGGCTGCTAATCCCATCAGTCCAATGATTACACCCGCATGCTGAATGGTATCATCCTGGTAATAAAGCTTAGCCCCTACAGCACCTACATCTTCTCTCTGGGCAAATTCGAGCATAGCTGTAAGCCATTCACTGCTGATAACTTCAGTATCGTTGTTAAGAAATAAGAGAAATTGCGCATCTGTAGACTTTGCAGCATAATTATTTATTGCAGAATAATTATACGGCTTATCGTATTGTAATACCCTTATCCTCTTCTCATTATTAAGAGTGTTAAAATAAGCGATAGTCTCCTTCTCTATACTCTGATTATCCACTATCATAATCTCATAGTTTTTATAATCTGTTTTGTTAAGGATAGAGGAGACACAACGTTTTAGCAGATCGACTTTATCCCTTGTAGGAATAATGATATTTACTTTCTGTAATGAACTTACTGAATATTTTACCCTGTACCAGGTAGGGCATGGCCCGTCCAGGACCTCAGCCTCAAGCCCCTTGCATTTAATATATTCCATAATCGCCTTTTTCCCAGCAGCAGAGGCAAGGGGCTTAATAGTGGTTTTTGAGGCTGTGGACTCCAGCGTTGCCCTCCAGTGATAAAGAATCTTAGGGATTCGTTTTATATTATTAGTCTTATTGACGACACGTAGAATTAAGTCGTAGTCCTGAGCGCCCTCGTATCCTTCACGAAAGCCACCAATTTCATCAAGAATCCTTTTCCTGACAACAAGAAAATGACAAGCATAATTATAGGATAAGATAGTATCAGGGGACCACTCAGGTTTAAAAAATGGTTCATATCGCTTTCCTGCAAAATGACAGAGATAATTATAGGATAAAAATACTTCACGGAACCATCCAGGTTGCAAATAAATATTTTTACCCTTAGCAGGTATTTTATCTTCATCTGAATAGATAAAATCCAATTCAGGGCTCTGATTAAGAAGCTTAACCACTTCATATAAGGCAAATGGTGCAAGCATATCATCATGGTCAAGGAATCCTATGTACTCGCCAGTCGCAAGCTTCAGAGCCTCATTGGAATTTCCGGCAATGCCCTTATTTTGGGACAGGGATACAAACTTTATCCTCTTATCCTTCTTCGCATATCTTTCTATTATCCTCTTAACATAAGACTTGTCTGATCCCCCATCAACAATGCATAATTCCCACTTTTCATAGACCTGATCAATAACTGATTGAATGCACCTGGTTATATCATATTTGACTGGATTATAAACCGGCGTAACTATGCTGACCAATGGCCGATATGCCCATGACTGAGAATCACTCCCCATGGCCTTAAACTGAGACCTATCCGGTTCATTTCTCATCATCCATATGTCATACGGACTTTTTTTAGAACCAGGCGACAAAATTGCACTTCCTATTTTAGAAATGAGTTTATGAAAGGACATCTGTGGTCAATTCAATTAGTGTCTGAAATCTATCGCTAACGGTTGTGTCCCTGTCTATTTTACTTCAAATCCTTGAAATTAAGAAAAATTGAAATGCTCTTCAGAAACGTATTAAAATCATCAACGCGAGTCTGCAAAATATCGTATACCTGCCCATCATCTACTTCCCAATACAAATGAATTAATCTGTTTCTGAATTTTGCCATCTTCTTCAGAGACATAACAAATTCATTGTCAACAGCGCCACGCTCACATAATACCTGAAAAGTATCCGCATAATCCTCTGGAGCCCGATAAGCATTCTGTGATATAATATGATTAGCAATATCAATGGCAGATTCTATTGCCACGACAAAATAATACTTAGCGCTGCCGAGCTTGTCCAGATCCTTAAGGAAAATGTCTTTTTCGACACTCCTGAGAGCTTTCAGACGTACTATAGCTTTTCGCATTTCAGAAATTAATTTTGTTAACTTATCAGGATTATATTGCGGCATTAACAATCTCCCTCAGATATTCATTTCTTAAATACTGAATGTCAAAGTATTTCTTATAAATTAACCCTTCAAAATCGGACCGTAAATCCTTATCATTGTCTAAAATTAGAACCTTATTTCTCAGAATATTATAAACAAATGATATGGGGGCATTATTGATAATTCTAACGTCTACTGGAATCCTGATAATTGCTTCTAATTCACATTCAAGTTCTAGTTCATACTTCAATATCGTGCCCTCTTCTATGTCATTAATATAGACTCCAATATCAATATCGTTAAACTCATCCTTAGAAATGAAAGAACCAAATATATATGCAAACATCATATCTTTCTTCAAACAGATGATATCTGATATAGTATTTATAAATTCCTTTTTATCCATATCTGATAATTTTCTTTTATACAAAGCCGCAATCACTCCCTTTAATGTTCAAATCATATCAAAATCTGTTTCACAGTTCAACGAATTACGGAGCAAAAATACGCTTTCCTTTAGAAGTGTATACATATTCACTGATATTGTCCTTCCCAAAGTGATTTTAAGAATTCTTTCACTGGTAAAACAGTAATGCCTTCCACCTCACGTGTACGGGCCTCGAGGCTTACACATAAGTAGCGTTTAAGTTTCTTCTCTTCTGCAAGGGCGCGAAGTGATTTCAAATCCTGTGTTGAAACATTTTCTTTAGCTTTAACCTCTACAGCCGTATGATCGTCAATAATAAAATCAACTTCATAACCTGAAGTTGAACGCCAATAGGACAATGGGACTTCTGATATATAGTCACGGTAACACATCAGCTCATGAAATATATAGGTCTCAAAGGCATCTCCAAATTCAGATGTCCCTTTTTCTATGTGCCGCCTTCCTTGCAGCGCTGCCACTACCCCTGCATCAAAGAAATAATATTTAGAAGAAGAAAGGGGCTTTCGCTTTATAGACTTTTTCCATGGCGGTAGTTCATGAAGAATCAAAGTATCCTTTAGTACTTCAA
>MHEI01000075.1:14604-14716 GCA_001805165.1 Nitrospirae bacterium RBG_16_43_11
GACTGAGGGTCATCAGAAAAATATATAGATGGAATAGTACCCCGCTCAACCACACGATTTAAATCAAAGTGTGAGCCAAGTTCATTAAAAGTCAGGGGGTGCAGATATTTTG
>MHEI01000076.1 GCA_001805165.1 Nitrospirae bacterium RBG_16_43_11
GGGAATTCCCCATATTTGTAAGTATGGTGAATTCAAAAGGTCTTCCATCCTTATCCAGCAAACCATCACCATCCGTATCCTTCCATCCTGCATCCAGCAATAGTGTCTTTGCCTTTTCAGGATTATACTCATATCTTTTTACATTGGGATTGTAAGGCCATGTGTCGGGAACATAAGGACCTGTTGCAGCCTTCCCCAGTCCGAACAGCACCACATGAACAATCTCATCCTTGTCTACGGCATACGCTATAGCCTGGCGTACCCTTTTATCTTTGAACCACGGGTGTTTCAGGTTAAAGCCCATATAGGTGTATGAAAAGACAGGGTATCTGAATTTATTAAAATTTTTTTCAAAGTATGCTGATTGAGTTTGTCTTGTATACTGAAGCGGCGTAAGCCCCATCCAGTCTACTCCACCGGCCTGGAGCTCTAAAAACATAGTAGCAGGATCCGGTATTACCCGATAGACGTATCTGTTAATATACGGTTTTCCTTCGAAGTAATTGGGATTGGATTCGAGAACTACTTCCGAACCAGGTGTCCATTTTGTAAGCTTGAATGGCCCCATACCAACAGGGTTCCGGCCCAACTCACTCTTTGTTATGTCCTTTCCCGCAAGCAGATGTTTGGGAAGGACAGGAAGGCTTCCCCAACTGCTGAGTGCAGGGGCAAATGGTTTTTCATATGTGACGCGAAATGTATACTTGTCCGGCATCTCTGCCTTTTTTACCTGTTTATAATCCTCGGAATATGCAGTAGGGGTCTTGTCATCTATTATTGTTTTGTAACCGAACATTACATCTTCTGCTGTAAACTCAACCCCATCTGTCCACTTCACCCCCTTTTTCAGGTGAAAGGTTATTACAAGACCGTCTTTTGAAATATCCCACGACTCCGCAAGATCTCCTGTGAGTGTAAGGTCTTTGTCATATTTGACCAGGCCGTTAAAAATGAGACCTGCTACTGCATGGGATGCGCTGTCTCCGGCGAGCATGGGGATAAGAATGCTTGGTTCCCCTATCGTACCTTCTACCAGAGTATCGCCATAGGCGGGTTTATGATCAGTAACTTCTTTTGCACCGGCTGCCCCGGGAATATTTTCTGAGACACGCTGACAAGATAAGTTTGATAACAGCAGGAGAATAATAAGTGTTATGAAAATCCTTCGCATCATTTTCTACGGTAAAAAGTAAAATGCAATCGCCAGTATAATATAGACTGCCACTAATTGCACACCCTCCATCCAGTTTGATTCACCATCCATTGATATGATGCTTACTATTCCAACTGCCAATGCTATTGATACCACCTCGAATGTGCTGAATAATAAATTCATTGGCCGGCCGAATGCGTGACTTGCAAAGACAAGAACCGGTGCTACGAATAGGGCAATCTGAATGCTTGACCCAACGGCTATATTAATTGCAAGGTCCATCTGGTTTTTTGCAGCTACAAGCAGGGCGGTGCTATGCTCTGCAGCATTGCCTATTATAGCAACAACTATTACACCGACAAAGATATCAGTAAGTCCCAGGGCTGCTGCTGTATGCTGAACAGAACCAACCAGAAACTCACTCATGACGGCAATAATGCCTGTTGCCACCAGCAGCACCAGCACTGACTTCCTCTTGCTCCATCCTGATACGCTGAGCGCTTCATCCTCAAGTTGTGCGGTTTTACCGGCATAAAGGTGCTTATGTGTACGTAACGTGAATACAAGGCTAAGGATATAAGTCACAAATAAGACAATCGCGATCTCAAGGCTGAGTTCCTTTTCCTGTTCTACATAGGCACTGCCGACAACAAAGTGAAAGATAGCAGGGACGACTAACCCTATAGCACTTAGTGTTAACAGGGTAGCCCCCATCCCGGCAGCGGTGCGGTTAAAGGTTTGCTTTTTAAACTTAACACCGCCAACAATTACACTGAGCCCCATGACTAAGAGGATATTGCCGATGATTGAGCCGGCTATGGATGCCTTGACCATATCATACATCCCTTTTTGCATGGCCATAAGCGCGATGATCAGTTCTGCTGCGTTTCCGAAGGTTGCATTTAACAAACCTCCGGGGCCGGCTCCCAGGGAGTGGGATAAATGCTCGGTTGCTTTTCCCATTAATCCGGCAAGTGGTATTATTGCCAGGGCTGATGCAATAAATATCCATACATGTCCGGCATGCATCACCTCAAGGACAATGCTGACAGGGACAAATACCAGCATTAGATTCAGCGGATTAATTGTCACAGGTATCTATTATCATCCATATATTGAATCACCGTCAAGAGATGTATCCACGCTTTGGTGAAAATATCAGGGAAAGAAAAAACATGGCTGAAACGAAAAGCACAGTTGTTGCACCGGAAGGGAGGTCAAGCCAGTAGGAGAGAAAAACTCCTCCGACAGAAGCCGTTATTCCTATCACGGCAGAATATAAAAACATTCTTATCATGCTGAAGGTTAACTGATATGCTGCTGCTGCAGGTGTTACTATCAGTGCAAATACAAGGATGGCGCCAACAGATTTAAGGGATATGACGATGGTAAGGGCTATCATTGTAAGTAGAAGAAATGAGAGCCATCCTGCAGCTATGCCGCTCGCCTGAGCCATCTCTTCGTCAAATGTGATAAAGTGGAATTCCTTGAAAAAAAGATACACTAAGGATAAAACTGCTAATCCTAAAATAAGTATTATGGCTAAATCGCCCTTTGTCACAGACAGTATACTTCCGAACAGATAACCATAAACCTCGGCATTGTATACCTTCATGAGACCTATGAATAGTACAGCCAGGGCCATAGTAAGCGAATAGAATATACCAACTGATGCATCCAGCTTCAGATATCCCTTCAGGTTCAGATAACCCACAATCCATACTGTTAAGAGGCTGAATACTATAGCAAAGGAGAGAGGGTTGTAATTGATCAGGTAGCCCAGAGTAACACCGGCAAATGCCGCGTGCGATGTGCCGGCGCCGATAAATGTCAGGTTCCGGAGGATTACAAAAACGCCGATAATGGAACATACCAGTCCGATTATGACAGAAGCAATGAGCGCCCTCTGTATGAATTCAAATGAGAGCATCTCAAACATAGTGATAGTCTCCGACTATTACATATGTTCCTCCCCCTTTTGTTGTAACTACTACCTGTTTGCCGTATATAGCTGTTAGTGTCTTTTCATTAAGTACATCCGCAGGTGCGCCAATTGCATGTAGTTGTGTATTGATTAATGCCATCCTGTCTACATACGGGCTAATCATGTTTATATCATGGGTAACAAGGAGAACGGTCAGCTTGAGGTTTTTCTGAAGATTCGATATAAGCCTTATTATACTGTACTGGGTTGGTGTGTCTATGCCTGTAGTGGGTTCATCCATAAGCAGGACTTCAGGTTGCTGAACAAGGGCACGTGCTATTAAGACTCTCTGTTGTTGTCCGCCAGACAGATGCCCAAGCGGGGCATCCGCGTATCCGTCCATTTCTACTTCTCTGAGGGCATGTTTAACAAGTTCTCTATCATCGTTTGATGGTCTTCTGAGCAGACCGATAGAGCTGTATCTGCCCATCATTACTGTCTCCATTACAGTTACAGGAAAGTTCGGGTCTATCTGCCCTTTCTGGGGAATATACCCTATCTTTGCCTTATGCCGGCACCGGAGCTTATGACAGGCACAATCAAATATCTGAACAGACCCATGAGTTGGACGTATAAGACCAAGAATGGATTTCAGCATGGTAGTTTTACCGGAACCATTTGGGCCAATAATACCTACAAATTCGCCCTGAAAGATTTCAAGATTGATGTCTGTTAAAGCTGTTCGCCGTTGATAGGCGATTGTAGCATGCGAGAACCGGATGATTACATTGTTACTCATTTACTTTAAAGCCTCAGCCAGCAGGCCCGCATTATACTTCATCATCTCTATGTATGTTTCTGTGCCGGGGAGCCCTCCCGGTATTGGGGTAAGCGTAACGATTTTTACTTTCGTCTCATCTGCTATTGCCTTGGGAACTTTGGGATTTAACTGTGGTTCTGATACTAAAGCCTTGATGTTTTCTGCTTTTATCTTTCTGATCAGATCTGCTATATGTCTTGCCGAAGGTTCTGTCCCTACCTGAATCTGGATGTTATCTACTATCTGCAGATTAAACCTCTGTGCGAAATAAGGCCATGCAGGATGGTGCGTAATAATCCTGCGGTTCTGAACAGGTTTTAATTTTCTTTCAATATCCTTACGCATCAGGTCTATCTTCTTATAATATTCGGACTGATTAGACAGATAATATTTTCGTCCTTCGGGATCTATCTTCGACAGTGTATCAGTAATATGCCTTATCATACTCTTTGCACGTTCCGGATCAAGCCATATATGGGGATTTCCCATATGGCTGTCATGACCGTGAGTGTCTACCTCTTCGTTTCTCAATAAAGGAATTCCATTTGAGGTTGTTACTACGACCAATTTGCTGTTAGATGCATTCCTGACAAGAGATGCGACCCATACCTCAAGACCGAGACCTATTTCTACGAGCACCTGCGCTTTTTTAACAGTTATTATATCGCTTGGTTTTGGTGAATATGTATGTTCGCTCTCCAGTCCTGAAAGGAGACTACGGACTTCAACTCTGTCACCGCCGATATTCCTTACAAAATCTTCAAGGATGGTAAGAGTGGTAACGACCTTTATCTTCTGTGGCGATGATGCATTTGCATTTATAACGGTACTATTTAATAAAAGAAAAATAGT
>MHEI01000077.1:0-3165 GCA_001805165.1 Nitrospirae bacterium RBG_16_43_11
GAGGCTGTCACCTGTTATGAGGGCTAAGGCGCCTGTCTCACCTGCAATCCGTTCAGCAATCCTCAGCATCATCCTCCTGTATATCACGACCCTGTATTTTGCAGGCACACTCAAGACGATCTCCTTCTGTATATCCCCGAATGAAAGCATATAGGTCTTAACAGGCTGCTGATATTGATTTAGTATCTCTGTGAGATCCTGAACCTTCTCCTGCGAGGTTTTACTCAGATAAGGATAGCTATGAAAATGGACAAAGACAACAGAGCATCCCCGTCTCATAATCCTGTAAGCTGCAACAGGTGAATCTATGCCGCCTGAGAGGAGGCACACAACAGTCCCGCCAGTACCAACAGGAAGTCCGCCCGGACCCTGAATCTTGTCAACATAAAAGTATGTCTCTCCGGACAATATCTGAATAAAAATAGTAAGCTCAGGATTGGTCAGATTGACCTTAGCGCCAGTAGCTTCTTTTATATGGGCGCCGACTATCCGGTCAATATCCATTGACGTGAGGGGATACCCCTTATATCCCCTTTTTGTGGAAACCCGGAAGCTATTAAACTCTCTCCCCTTTACATGCTGGAGTATTTCATCCTTGAATACATTGACATCATTTGAAATCCTGTGAGTCAGGACAAGATTGGCAATTCCAAAGGTCTTTGTGAGCCTGTCGGATATTATACTTTCTCTTGCACCTGCTGAAAGGTCTAAGATAATCCTGCCGTCTTTATGCCTGATATGCTTCACACCAAGGCCTGCTGTTGCATATTTGATGTTTTCTATCAACTTTTTGACAAAGATATGCCTGTTCTTTCCTTTGAGGACTATTTCCTGGTAGTGGGCTATAATATGTTTAGGAATTTCCATTGAACCCTTGACCCATCGAACTCTTCTCAGTTATACTTTATTTAATAAGGAGGTTAATGATGAACACAATTTGTCCTTTCATGAGCACTGCGGCTGACGAGGTTACCTGTAAAGAAAATTGCGCCCTGTATGTTGGCGGACAGGGTAAAAATTGTCTGCTTTCAAGACTGCCTATCTATTATAACCAGACGAGAGAATCGCTGACTGTTATATCAAACAGGTTAGACGCACTCCTGAATCTAAGTAAAGACAAGGTTTGACTTAGAAAATCTTTTTTAAGATTATAGTCTCATCTCTTCTAAAACCGGTAGATATTATATCTACGTCAACACCTACTAATTCCTGCATCCGTTCAATGTATTTTTTCGCATTGACAGGCATTGCCTCATAATTTGACAGGCCTGCAGTGGATGCCTGCCATCCTTTCATAGTCTCATACACAGGTTCACATTCCTCCAATACATTCAACTGGGACGGCATCTCTGTATATAACTTCCCCTGATACCTGTAACCCGTACATATCTTTATCTCATTAAGCTCATCAAGAACATCCATCTTTGTTATTATCATGCCGGTAAACCCATTAACATCTGCCGCATACCGTGTTGCCACAGCATCGAACCAACCACACCTTCTTGGTCTGCCGGTTGTTGCGCCATATTCCCTTCCCTTATCCCTTAGGAACTCCCCGATAGCGTCATTCAGTTCAGTTGGAAACGGGCCGCTTCCAACCCTTGTGGTATAAGCCTTCACCACACCAACAACCTTGTCTATCTTTGTAGGTCCTACACCAGTACCGGTGCAGGCACCTCCTGACGTGGCATTTGAGGAGGTAACATACGGGTATGTACCATGGTCTACATCGAGATGGGTCCCCTGCGCACCCTCAAAGAGGATATTCTTACCTTCTCTCAATGCCCTGTTTAAAAGCACCGCAGTGTCGGTGATAAAATCACGCAACCTCTCTGCATACCCGGTATATTCATCATAAATATCTTCGAGTATAAAACCTTTTGCGCCGTACAGTCTTTCAAGAAAGTAGTTCATTTCCTGAATATTTGTTTTCAGCTTATCTCTGAAAACCTCTTTATCAAGGATATCTGCAACCCTGATCCCTACCCTCGCCACCTTATCGGCATAGGTCGGACCTATTCCACGGCCCGTCGTTCCTATCTTCAATGAACCTTTCTGCTTCTCACTCTCTTTCTCGATAGCGCGGTGATAAGGCATGATTATATGCGCCCTTCCGCTGATTAAGAGATTTCCTCTTACCTCAATCCCTTTTTCCAGCAATCCGTCAATCTCTGCCAAAAGGGCTTGCGGGTCTATCACTACACCGTTCCCGATGACACACTTTTTCCCCGGACGGAGTATTCCTGAAGGTATGAGATGGAGGATAAATTTACTGTCGCCAATAACTACAGTATGGCCTGCATTATGTCCGCCCTGATAACGGACAATATAGTCAGCGTCTTCAGTCAGGATATCTACCATCTTTCCTTTTCCTTCGTCGCCCCACTGGGCGCCTGTGATTACTACCGTTGACATATCACCTCTTTTGTTAAAATGGACTTATCGCCTTATAACCTTCCGGAATAGCAAACAATGACGGATCTATAACATCTGTTTTAATATCTACATATTCAATTATTTTTTTACTCTCACCGGAGAGTTCAAACTCATATTTGACGGGCATTCCATCAAGTTCACCGGCCTCCCACATGAGATATTTCTCCAGCACCTGTTCCCCTTTTTCCTTCCCCTTCTCTGCCTTCCTCACGACCTTTACTTCAGATACAGTAGTGATACGACCTTCAATCGTATTTTCACCTTTCTTAGTCTTCTCAACTTTAATTTCTTTCCCAATTACATATTTTTTCTCAGGCGATGGTTCAAACATGACAACATCCTTTTCAGCCATAAAATCCTGCTCTAAGTATAACTTTACATTTAACATAATAGTGTATAATTTTTTCTTCTTGAAGTCGTAAATCTTTATTCCGGGATTTCCTTCTATTCCGGATGACTCCTCTTCGACTCTCAACATATCCCCTTCTGAAAAGTACTTCTGCTGAAGTACCACATTATCACTCTCCTTAGTTATCAATCTGGTCTTCTTTACGAATGAAAGGCCGGCAAAAGCCGTGTCAGCCAGGAAAACTGTTGTTATGATTATCAATAATGCAGTCTTATACATAGTTCCTTCCCCCCCTCAACTATACGTGGAACCTAAAATATACCACATCCCCTTCCTTCATAACATAATCCTTCCCTTCAAGACGGAGCAACCCTTTCTCC
>MHEI01000077.1:3194-3360 GCA_001805165.1 Nitrospirae bacterium RBG_16_43_11
AATATCAGTATATGACATAATTTCTGCCCGTATGAAGCCACGCTCAATATCTGAGTGTATCTTGCCTGCTGCCTGCGGGGCCTTTGTACCCTTGAGTATTGTCCATGCCCTTGCCTCCTTCTCGCCTGCGGTAAAAAAGGTCAGGAGGTTTAACAAATCGTATCCT
>MHEI01000077.1:3370-12184 GCA_001805165.1 Nitrospirae bacterium RBG_16_43_11
ATTTGTACAAACCAGGTTCGGACAATCCCATCTCTTTTAAGAAGGACTCGTGCTCCTCAATGGGCATAGTTGATAGTTCATCCTCAATTTTACCACAAATCGTAACTACCGTGGCGCCCTCTTTTGCTGCAATATCTTCGATCAACCGCACATAAGCATTCCCTTCCAACATCTCATCTTCACTCAAGTTAGCAACGTAGAGAACAGGCTTGGCTGTCAGCAGATGAAGCTCCTCAAGGATATTTCTCTCTACATCAGAATAGTTCAACTGCCTCAGAGGCATTCCCTTTGAAAGTTGCTCGTTGAGCATGAGAAGGAACTCTCCTTCAAGTTTGGCGGCTTTATCACCTGATCTTATCTGTTTCTCAGCCCTCTGAATCCTTTTATTTACTGTATCTATGTCAGAAAGGGCAAGCTCTGTCTCAATAATTTCTATGTCACGCTGAGGGTCAACATTTCCATGAACGTGTACAACATCGGGGTCTTCAAAACATCGTACAACATGTACGATAGCATCAACTCCCCTTATGTGGCCAAGGAACTTATTGCCAAGCCCCTCACCTGCTGAAGCACCCTTCACAAGGCCGGCAATGTCTACAAACTCCATTGTAGTAGGAGTAACAACCTTAGGTCTGAAAATCTCAGTCAGTCTCTTCAGTCGGATATCGGGAACAGAGACTACACCTACGTTCTGGTCTATCGTACAGAAGGGATAGTTAGCCACCTGTGCGCCTGCAGAGGTAAGTGCGTTGAATATGGTAGACTTCCCGACATTCGGGAGTCCGACTATGCCGCAATTAAAACCCATAAAACTCCATTGCCTATCCTATCAACAGCGGCGCAATAACCAGCGACACTATAGACATAAGCTTGATCAATATATTCATCGCCGGCCCTGATGTGTCTTTGCACGGATCACCCACTGTATCACCAACGACTGCGGCCTTATGGGCATTAGAACCTTTGCCACCGAGGTTTCCATGTTCTATATATTTCTTTGCATTATCCCATACACCACCGGCATTTGCCAGAAAGAGCGCCATAGGAACACCAACGACTGTTGCGCCCGCAAGGAACCCTCCGAGCGCCTGCGCCCCCATCACAAAACCTACAAATATAGGTGCAATAACTGCCAGCACACCCGGTATTATCATCTCCTTCAGTGCTGCAGTTGTACAAATCTCAACACACCGGACTACATCAGGCTCTGCCTTCCCCTCCATAAGACCTTTTATTTCACGGAACTGGCGTCTCACCTCATCTACCATCTTGCCTGCGGCCTTACCAACAGAGGCCATTGTAAGTGCTACGATAAGGAACGGTATGGTCCCGCCAAGAAGTACTCCCATAACTACATTGGCTTCAGTCAATGATATCACTGTTATTTTTGCTGCCTGCGAATAGGCTGCAAAGAGGGCAAGGGCAGTAAGTGCGGCAGAACCTATTGCAAAGCCTTTGCCGATAGCTGCCGTAGTATTACCCAGGGCATCCAGACTGTCTGTTATCGCCCTCGTGTCTTTACCCAGACCGCTCATCTCGGATATACCACCTGCATTATCCGCTATCGGACCGTAGGCATCTACTGACATCGTAATCCCTATCGTTGCAAGCATGCCTACCGCTGCTATACTTATGCCGTACAGACCGGCGAAATAATTGGATATATATATACCTAATATAATAGCAATCATGGGAAGGACTACACTCTGCATTCCCACTGCAAGTCCTGTAATAATATTAGTTGCAGCGCCTGTAGTCGAGGCATTTGCGGTCTTTGCCACCGGTGATGCAGATGTATACCATTCAGTTATAAGACCTATTACAATGCCTACTATACACCCGACTGCGATCGCCCAGAAGACGCCCATATCAACACCACTGGCCTGAGTCATGAAATATGCCAGAACCAGGAAAATCCCTGCGGCAATAAACGTTGCATACCTCAGTGCCGCAGCCGGACTCAACTTCTCCAGTATCAGCATTGAGCCTATACCAAGCAGGGATGAAATAAGCCCGACTATAATTACTGCAATTGGAAATGCCATGTATGTAGTTAACATACCGGTACTAAGTATGTAAGTAGATGTTGTTGCAAGGGCTATTGTGGCAATAACTGAACCGACATAGGACTCAAAGAGGTCGGCCCCCATTCCTGCCACATCGCCAACATTGTCACCGACGTTATCTGCAATAACAGCAGGATTTCTCGGGTCATCTTCAGGAATGCCTGCCTCTACCTTACCGACAAGGTCTGCTCCAACGTCAGCAGTCTTTGTATAAATCCCTCCACCCACACGGGCAAAAAGGGCTATTGAGCTTGCACCCATAGCATAACCGCTGACTGCAGACACAGTTGAGATATCATGACCATAGAGGTAGAAGAATACACCGACACCAAGCACTCCTATGCTCGCTACACACAGCCCCATGACAGAACCACCTGCAAAGGCAATAAAGAGCGCCTTGGAAGAATTCGGCTTATATAAATTGGCCGCATTAGCTGTTCTGACATTTGCACGGGTTGCAGCATGCATCCCAAAAAGGCCCGCAAGCATTGAAGATATAGCGCCGCCAATAAATGCTATTGCAGTCTGGATTCCAAGACCATACAGAAGGGCAAAGAACATTATAATGATAAATACCGCTAATATTGTATATTGCCTCCTCAGATATGCCATAGCCCCTTCATGTATCTTTTTTGCAATATCCCTCATCTTATCATTCCCGTCAGGCTGCCTGCTTATATAGAGGAATATAAACCCAGCAATAATCAAACCGCCTATTCCAAATAACCAGGCAAAATCTACTAATCTTTCCATCTCATCCCCTTTCTTGATAAAAAATATAGGACTAGTTATACTTGTTCATTGCTGTAATAATATCGTTTCCAACAATCATCCTCACTGCATCCACCGTACTTTCCACTGCCGTTTCAATAAGGGGAACCTCTGCACGGGAGAATTTTGATAAGACATATCCTACTACATCAGGACTCCCTGCCGGTCTGCCTATCCCTACTCTGATCCTTATAAAATCTTCTGTACCAATAGAAGAGACCACAGATGCACACCCCCTGTGACCTCCACTTCCCCCCGTTGTCTTTATCCTCAATTGCCCTGCCTCCAAATCCAGATCATCATAGACCAAAACAAGATCTGATGGTGACAATTTGTAATACCTCATTAATTCTCCTACGCCCTCTCCACTTCTGTTCATATATGTGACAGGCTTTGCAAGCATTACATCTTCACCTGCTATCTTACCCTTTCCTGCCAGATATAATCTGCTCTCTTCTTTCAGTTTAATGGAAAAATATGAGGCAAGTTTTTCTATAACAAGAAACCCTGTATTGTGTCTCGTATCCTTATATTTATCTCCCGGATTACCAAGTCCGACAATCAATTTCAGGCCTTACCCTCCTTCTCTGCAACCTTCTCCCCTTCTTTAACAGGCTTCTTAATAAGTTCAGGTTCCTTTGTTGCCTCACCTGGAGCAGGTGCTGTCAGAAGTTCCTGCAATTTCTCCTGCGACACAGGTGAAGCTATAGTAAGCACTACCTGATCCGGATCCGAAACAAACCTGATCCCTTCGGAAATACTGATATCCCTTATGTGAAGACTTTCTCCAATTTTCAGAGCTGAGGCATCCGCAAGAAGATTGTCCGGTATCATTAAAGGAAGGCACTCGATCTCAACCTCCCTGATCACTAACTGGAGAAGACCGCCTTCAACAACGCCTGCCGGGGTCTTTCCTGTCAGCTCGATTGGCACTGTAACCTTTATCTTTTCATCCATTGATACCTCAAAAAAATCTGCATGCAGAAGCTCACCTGTTAAAGGGTCTGTCTGGTAATCACGTAAAATGGCAATCCTTTCAGGTTTATCAACGGCCCCTTCTAACCTCAAATCAATCAGGGTGCTTTCAGCATGTCCCAGCATTATCAACTTCCTTACCCTGGAAGGGTCAAGACTTATGCTCGTTGATTTACCCTTACCGTATAGTACCGCAGGGATACGCCCATTCCTTCTAAGGGTTCTGGCAACTCCCTTACCCCCTTCTTCTCTGATATTTGCATTTAATGATATTTTCTCCATGATACTAATTCCTCCTTACTTGACTTGTTGATTGCAAATTGATTTTTGCATTCTTTCCCACACCATAATTTACGTTTCAATTCCTATATGTCATGTTGTCTGATTATACAAAGAGAGAGCTTACCGATGTCTCATTATGGGTATTCCTTATAGCTTCTCCTAATAGAGGTGCAACTGATAAGTTTGTGATCTTTTTACAGGCTTGTTCTTTCCCGTTGAGAGGAATAGTATTCGTTACTATAACTTCATCAATCACCGATCCATTCAGCCGCTCTATTGCTGAACCTGATAATACAGGATGAGTGCAGGAAGCAAGCACCCGCCTTGCTCCGGCATTCTTTATGGCTTTAGCTCCCTGAGTAATTGTGCCGGCTGTATCAATCATATCATCCACCAAAAGGGCATCTCTGTCTTTGACATCACCGATAATGTGCATAACCTCCGATACATTAACTTTTTCTCTCCTTTTATCTATAATTGCAAGAGAGGCATCCAGTTTTTTTGCAAATGCCCTTGCCCTCTCCACACCACCTGCGTCAGGTGATACAACCACAAGATCTTTTAAATCCAACTTCTTTAAATACTCAAGGATTACCGGTGTAGCAAATATATTGTCAACCGGTATATTGAAAAAACCCTGTATCTGACCGACATGCAGGTCTAAAGTAAGAACCCTGTCAGCGCCGGCAACAGTAATAAGGTCTGCAACAAGCTTGGCTGTAATCGGGACTCTCGGCTCAGCCTTTCTGTCCTGCCTTGCATATCCATAGTATGGAAGAACAGCAGTAATCCTGTGGGCTGACGCCCTTTTAAGGGCATCTGTCATTATCAACAACTCCATCAAATGCCTGTTAACAGGATTAGAAAACGTCTGTATAATAAAAATATCCCTGCCGCGAACATTTTCATTTAACTGCACCATTATCTCACCGTCGCTAAAGGTGCCAACTGAGGCTTTACCTAAAGGGATCTGCAAATATTTGCATATCTCCTGCGCCAGGTCCCTGTTGGAATTTCCGGTAAATATCTTCATTTCATGATCAATCATATATACCCTTGAAAGTGTAAATGCTAAGGTATTTAGGCTGAAGGCTGAAGAATGGAGATTTTTTGAGGATTTATCTCTGCTTTGACCAAGGGGCGCAGAAACGACCTTCAGTCTTCAGTCTTCAGCCTAAATACTTTGACATTTATCTTTAGCTGGGGCGGGAGGATTCGAACCTCCGGATGCGAGATCCAAAATCTCGTGACTTACCGCTTGTCGACGCCCCAATACGTAAACTTACTGAATTATATTCTTACCTAATTCTTTCTCATATTCCTTTAATATTACCCCTTCGATCTTCTCCCTTGCTTCATTATTCAGCGGATGGGCGATATCCCGGAAAGTACCATCTTTCCTCTTGCGGCTTGGCATAGCTACAAATAAACCACTATTCCCATTTATAACCTTGACGTCCCTGACAATAAAAGCATCATCAAAAGTAACAGTCACATAAGCCTTTAATCTTTCTTCATTAACTGGGAAAATTTTAACCTCTGTAACTTCCATGTTGGTCGCCTCCTCTAAATAAATTATGAAACAGATTGATACGGGGAACTGTGGAGGGCTTTAACAATCCATGATCTCCATTCACTATGCTGCAAACTGCGCCAGGCCCTCTCTACATTGTCTCTATCCTTGAAAATACCGAAAACTGTTGAACCACTCCCTGACATCAATGCACATATTGCCCCACAGGCAACCATCTCATCTTTGATCTTCGTTATAACAGGATATCTCTGTATCACCACCCCCTCAAGATCGTTAACAGGCAACAACCAGATTTTATTGCCTTCAAGCCTAAAGCCGTCAGGCACAAAAATTTTAATATTTACATCACCGTTTGTCAACTCCAATTTTGGCTGCACCAATGGACCTATCCATATATCACCATTTTGGTGTATACGACTACACTTGTCATTAACAGCAGAAATATCAACCTGACTGTAAACCCAGGCAGTTGAAACAAGGATACCCGGGTTAACAAGTAAATACCAGTAATCTGTTTCATTGGATAATTGGAGTAGCTCATCACCTCTGCCAAATCCGGCGGCAGTGGGCCCACCGATAAAAAATGGGACATCGCTTCCAATCTCCCTGCCAATATTGATAAGCTTGTCATTCGAAAAACCAAGTCCCCAGAGAGCATTCAGCCCTGCTAATGCCGCCGCAGCGTCACTGCTTCCTCCTCCAAGCCCTGCGGCAACAGGAATATTTTTTTTAAGATTTATCCTTGCCCCCGCTTTTATATTTGCAAATTCCCTCAACCTTAAGGCTGCCTTATAAACCAGGTTATTCTCATCTGCAGGGACATCAGGAGAGGAGCATATTATTTCAAGATTATCTGACCTTTCAATAAGAAGTTCATCAAACAGGTCTACTGCCTGCATAATAGTGATAATATCGTGATAGCCATCCCACCTCTTTCCTTTTATATGTAATAGTAGATTTATCTTGGCAGGAGTTCTTATACTAACAGATGCCGGTGAAACTGTCACTCTTCATCCTTTGACAGATTATATTTGGAAAGCCTGTAGCGGAATGATCTTAAGTCAACCCTGAGGAGATCTGCTGCATCTTTTTTAACCCCTCCAGTCATATCAAGCGCCTTGAGAATGAAATTCCGCTCTATCTCCATAAGGATTCCCTCCATATCAACACCCCCGGCAGGTATCTCTGTTGACATAGGCACTTTATATGGTATCCCTCTCTGAAGGCATTCATCTATGATATACTCCTCCATAACAGGGCCTCTCCCCAATGTTGCTGCACGTTCTATTACATTCTCAAGTTCACGGACATTACCCTTCCACTGAAAATGAATCATTTTCTGCATGGCTTCCGGCGACATACCTTTAATTTCCCGACCTATCAGTCGGCTATATTTTGAAAGAAAATGCTCTACGAGGAGCGGTATATCATCTTTCCTCTCTCTCAGAGGAGGCATCTCAACCGGGATTACATCAAGCCTGTAAAAGAGGTCTTCCCTGAAATTCCCTTCTGCAACAGCCTTTTTAAGGTCTCTGTTCGTTGCTGCTATAATCCTTACATCAACCTTTATCTCCTGGTTTCCACCGACCCGTTTAACGGATTTATCCTCAAGGACACGCAGCAGCTTTACCTGGAAATTATGAGGTATGTCTCCAATCTCATCAAGAAATACAGTTCCGCCATTCGCTGACTCAAAGATACCTTCCTTACTGGCAATTGCCCCTGTAAACGAACCTTTAATATGTCCGAATAATTCACTTTCAAAAAGTCCCTCCGGAATGGCGCTGCAATTTATTGCAACAAATGGACGGTCCTTTCTGTGACCATAATTATGTATCGCCCTTGCAACCAACTCCTTGCCTGTCCCTGACTCACCTGTTATCAGGACATTACTGGGACTGTCTGCAATCTTAATTATTAATTCTATTATATTTACTATTGAAGGGCTTTTGCCTACGATACCACCGATTACCCCTGATGTAGTCCACTCCTGAATCTTCCTTTTCAGGATCAGATTCTCTTCCCTCAATCTTCGCTTTTCGAGGGCATTTCTTACAATTAGTTTGACCTCTTCGATCTTGAACGGCTTTGTTAAATAATCATATGCCCCCTGCTTCATGGCCTCAACAGCCGTCTCTGTAGAAGCATAAGCTGTAATCATAATAACAACTGTCTCAGGAGCGCTTTCTTTAACGGTCTTTAATACATCAATTCCGTCAATCTGGGGCATCCTCAAGTCTGTAATAACTATGTCAAATGTCTTCTGTCCTATTTGCTCGAGCGCTTCCCTGCCATTAGCTGCTGAAGTTACTTCATGACTCTCTTTCTGAAGCATAATGGTAAGAAATTCCCGCATCCCCCGCTCATCATCAACTACAAGAATCTTACCCAACTATAACCTCCAATCTAATTACATATAGCCTTCAGTTGATGCTCAAAAATGACCAAGTCAACTGCTTATATTACTCCATTGGCAAGTATATTGTAAACTGCGCCCCCTTGCCGGGTTTACTCTTCACATATATCCTGCCGTCGTGCTCTTCAATTATCCTGTGGACTATGGATAAACCAAGGCCTGAACCAGCTTCCTTAGTTGTAAAAAATGGGACAAAAATCTTCTCGAGGATACCTTCATTTATACCTTGCCCTGTATCCTTGAAAATTATCTCTGCCCATTCCCTTGATTTCGAAACCTCGTTACCACTTTTCACACCACTCATCCTCGAACTTATGGTTAATACACCTCCGTCAGGCATAGCCTGAACAGCATTCATAGACAGATTCCAGAACACCTGAGATATCTGGTGCGGATCAACTGATAATAAAAGCGTTTCTTCTTTAAACTCAGTCTGTGCATGAATATCAGCATTCCTGTAAACATCGCTGTTTTTTAATAAATTAATTGTGTCAATCAACAGGTCATTCAAATCCATTAGCTTCTTCTGTGGAGGGTTAGGTCTGGCATACGTAAGAAACTCTGTAATAGTAGTATTAAGCCTGTCCATTTCTCTCAGGGCAATCTCCATAAGGTAAGCGTTATCACCCTGCAGGGATAATTCTTCCTTCAAAATCTGCATAGAACCGCTGAGCGATGCAAGTGGATTCCTTATCTCGTGTGCCATCCCTGCTGCAACCTCTCCAATCATAGCCATCTTCTCCCTCTTCTTTACTTCTCTCTCCATCTCC
>MHEI01000077.1:12211-21247 GCA_001805165.1 Nitrospirae bacterium RBG_16_43_11
CATGGCTCCTTCCGCCTTCATCCAGCAGGTGAGAGACATTCATCCCAAGTATTATCCGTGATTCATCCTTTTTATTAACTTCGCTTTCAAAACGGTAAATCGGAAGGATCTGCTTTATACTATTAAGGATATCTTCTATTTCCTTTACCGGAAGTATATCTAAGAATCTTTTCCCACGTACAGCTTCCCACTTGAAACCCGTTATCTCCTCTGCAGCCCGGTTGAATGCTGTAATCCTGCCCAGATCGTCTGTTGTAAGCAGCCCTGTACTCATGCACTGGGCAACATTTACATTAAATGCCTGAAGTTCCTCTATGTTACTGTCTTTAGCCCTTAGTTCTTCTTTCATCCGCCTTAATGTCTCAACTGCACTGCTGCCCAGATACGCAACAGCAAAAAATGCGGCAATGTGGAGGGTTAATACATAGAATAATGTCTTCACAGGGAGTGTGGTGCTTACGATGAATGGCAATAAATTATAATATTGAACATCTACTACAGCCCCATAAAAAATGCTTACTGCTGCGGCGGCTGCAAGGGCACCAGTCCTGTAAAGCATTATAGAGGCGGGTATAATTGAGAACAGATATAGAAACACAAAAGGGCTTTCAGCTCCGTCTGTAGCGGAAACAAGTGTAGTGATAAGGATAATGTCGCCAAATATCTGGATATACGCAGATACACTATGGCTAACGAGTTTAAAAAGGATTGAATAGATTAAAGTAAAGAAATATGTGGTTGCAATGAGGAAGTAAAAAGTAGGAATTAATAAAGGACCTTCCTTGAACTTGATTCCGAGGAACAGGAAAGAGCCCATGAAAAGGGTGACTACAGCCACCCTTATCACCATAAACCATATGAGCTTTTTTCTCAGTTCTTCCAAATCTGACCCGGCCGGTTATTCCTGGCCATTACCCTATTGTTCCGGCCATCTTGAAGATTGGCAGATACATTGCTACAACTATGAATCCTATTACAATTCCAAGGAAAATCATCAGTATAGGTTCAAGGAGAGACGTGAGAATACCTACAGTGGAGTCAACCTCTTCATCATAAAAATCTGCTATCTTGGATAACATTGCATCCAGCGCTCCCGTTGTCTCTCCAACTGCTATCATCTGCACAACCATAGGCGGAAAGACTTTAGTGGTTTCAAGTGGTTCAGAAAGCGTTTTGCCTTCGCTTATACTCTGTCTGGTAGCATAGATCGCGTTTTCGACAACCTTATTGCCGGAAGTCTTTGCAACAATCTCAAGGCCATCGAGTATTGGCACCCCGCTGCTTATCAGTGTACCAAGGGTGCGTGTAAAATTTGCAACTGAGATCTTCCTTGCAAGCATGCCAAATACAGGCATCTTCAATACAATGTTGTCTACCACCAACCTGCCGTTTTGTGTCTTATAATACTTTCTTGCACCAAATATTGCAGCGGCAAGTATCCCGATTATAATAAGTATATTGCTCCGCATGAAATTACTCGCCCCTATTACCATCCTTGTTGGCGCAGGAAGGGTTCCCCCGAAGTCGGTGAACATCTTTGCAAATATAGGTATGACATATACAAGTAATACCACAATGACTATAAATGCAACAGCTACTATTGTAGCCGGATAAAAGAGAGCTGCCTTTACCTGACGTTTAAGCCTTATATTCTTTTCAATGTATTTGGACAGCCTGTTTAATATCGTATCGAGTATGCCGCCCAGTTCCCCGGCAGCAACCATGTTTACATACAGATCACCAAATACAGCAGGGTGTTTCTTCAGTGCATCCGCGTAGGTAGAACCGGCCTCTACATCCTGCCTTATATCATTAATAGCTGAAGCAAATGTCTTATTGTCAGCCTGCTTGGACAATATGTCCAAACACTGCACAAGCGGTAATCCGGCATCTATCATCGTGGCAAACTGACGTGTAAATACTGCAATATCTTTATCACCAACCTTTGATCCAAATGGTAATTTTATGCTGAGTTTCTTAGACCGCGTTGTAACAGAAGTAATCATTATATTCTGCTTGCGCATTATAGAGATTACTTCATCTTTATTCTTTGCAGCTAATTCCCCTTTTTGCCTTTTGCCATCCCTTGTCTTGCCAATCCAAACGTATGTTTCCATTATCTTGCACCTCCGGCGCCAATCCCTCCCCGGTTAATCATAGCTGATAATTCATCCGGTAGACTTGAACGGCATAAAGCCTCATCTTTAGTTATGACTCCGCGTATAAAAAGTTCATTAAGGGATTGGTTCATTGTTTGCATCCCATATTTGCTCTGACCTGTCTGCATTAGTGAGTATAGTTGATGAACCTTATCTTCTCTTATGAGGTTTCTGATAGCCGGCGTAGGCACCATAATTTCAAGACACAATGCCCTCCCTACCCCATCTTTGCGAGGTAACAACTGCTGTGATATTACACCCTCAAGGACAAAGGAGAGCTGTGCCCTTATCTGTGGCTGCTGATGAGGCGGGAATACGTCAATAATACGGTTCATGGTTTGTGCGCAGGAGTTGGTATGAAGTGTGGCAAAAGTAAGATGTCCTGTCTCTGATATAGTAAGCGCTGCTTCTATGGTCTCAAGGTCTCTCATCTCACCTATCAATACAACATCAGGGTCCTGCCTTAATATATATTTAAGTGCATTCTTAAATGACTTGGTATCTGCATGAACTTCTCTCTGATTTACTATGCACTTCTTGTGTCCATGAATAAACTCAATAGGGTCCTCTATAGTAACTATATGCTCTTCCCGTTCGCTGTTGATCATATCAATCATAGTGGCAAGTGTAGTGGATTTTCCACTGCCGGTAGGGCCTGTAACAAGTACCAGCCCGCGTGGTCTTTTTATAAGTTCTCTAACTACAGATGGAAGACCAAGCTCTTCAAATGATCTTATCTGAAAAGGTATCGAACGGATGGCTGCACTTACAGCACCCCTCTGAATAAATATGTTTGCCCTGAATCTGCTTAATCCCTTGATGCCAAATGACAGATCAAGTTCGTTTTCTTCCTCAAAGCGGTGTTTCTGGGTTTCCGTAAGGATACTGTAGCACATCTGCTTGGTATCTGCTGCAGTCAGCGGGTTGCTGCCCACAGGAGATAATTTCCCGTTAATCCTCATCTGAGGCGGCGAACCGGTTGTAATGTGGAGATCGGAAGCCCCACGCTGTATTGAAAGTTGAAGAAGCTCATATAAATTTGTACTCATACTCTCCCTCCTTTTAATCTTTTATCTAACACATGAATCCATGACCCCTTGAACTCATAATTTAACTACCCAAAGGTGGACCTGAGTATCTCTTCAATCGTCGTGACCCCATCCTTAAGTTTTGTCAATCCGCTCATCCTAAGCGTCTTCATACCGGAAGCTACAGCCTTTTTCTTGATCTCTGTTGCTGAAGCCCCCTCCAGGATTAATGCCTTGACATCATCGTCAACCAACATAACCTCATACAATGCCACCCGTCCTTTATAACCTGTATTATTACAGGTAGTACAACCTTTCCCCTTGTATGTGACTACGGATTCTGCTTCCTGTGTGGGAATTCCTAAATCAACAAGGATTGCCGGAGACACTTTCTCCTCTTCTTTACAATCCTGACATATGCGCCTTACAAGTCTCTGGGCTATAATCAATATAACTGATGAGGCTACGAGAAATGGTTCTATGCCCATATTAAGAAGCCTTGTAACTGTACTCGGTGCATCATTGGTATGGAGTGTACTCAGAACGAGGTGGCCTGTGAGTGCAGCTTTTACAGCTATTTCCGCAGTCTCATAGTCTCTTATTTCCCCTACAAGTACTACATCAGGGTCCTGACGCAAGAATGACCTGAGGGCTGCTGCGAAATTTAGTCCTATCTCCTCCTTCATCTGCACCTGATTGACCCCGAAGAGGTTATATTCAACCGGATCTTCTGCAGTCATAATGTTAACGCCGACTTCATTAATCTGCTGGAGGGCAGCATACAAGGTTGTACTCTTTCCGCTTCCCGTCGGACCTGTAACAAGTACCATACCGAATGGGGAACGAATAGCCTTCATCAGATCATCGAGTGCCTTTTGCTCCCAGCCCATTTTCTTAAGATCAAGACTGAGAGCTCCCTTGTCCAGTATCCTCATAACTACCTTCTCACCAAACAAACATGGAAGGGTGCTTACACGGAGGTCTATCTCTCTGTTTTTAATCTTCAGTTTTATCCTCCCGTCCTGCGGGAGTCTGCGCTCAGCGATATCCAGCTCTGCCATAATTTTCAGTCTTGACGTCAGTGCGGCCCTGAGCTTCATGGGTGGATTCATTACTTCATAAAGAATACCATCAATGCGGTAACGGACACGGAATTTTTTCTCATATGCCTCTATATGTATGTCACTTGCTCCCTTTTTTATAGCGTCTGACAATATCAGGTTAACGAGCTTAACTACCGGCGCCTCTTCAACAGCCTCCTTCAACTCTCTTAAATCAACCTGTTCTTCAGTATCCGCCTCTACTATGTCCACACTTTCTTCACCTGCATCCATGCTTTTCAGAACCTGCTGGAGGTTCATAGAACTCGTATCATACAATTTGGACATTGTGGCCATGATGGCGCTCTCAGTGGCAACAACCACCTCGATGTCATAGCCGGTCATAAATTTTATATCATCTATGGCAAAGATATTAGTAGGGTCCATCATTGCAATTGTAAGTACAGCCCCAATCCGGCGAACAGGAATAACATTATACTTTTGAACAACTTCTGTATGGATAAGTTTAATTACTGAAGAATCTATTTCAACCTTTGATAAGTCAATAGACTGCACGCCATATTGCTTACTTAAGAACTGAAGGAGTGTTTGTTCCTGAATATAGCCAAACTTTACTAAAATACTGCCTATTCGTCCCCCCTCCTTCTGTTGCAAGGCAAGGGATTTCTCAAGCTGATCTTCAGTCAGCAGCTTTGCTTCTACAAGCATCCTGCCAATTTTGCTAATTATCATTAATACTCCCTCTTTATGGGCAGAAGGCAGCCGTAAGCAGGCAGCAGGTAATATAATCTGCTGTCTGCCAGGCAATTACAATTACATTCTGCCCGAAGATGGTCTTTGCTGAAGTGCGTCCTGCAGTGCTTGTCTCATGATATGAACAGGCGGTTTTATATCAGTCCACAGTTTAAAAGAGGCTGCTCCCTGATGAAGTAACATACCCAAGCCATTCATATATCCCCTGCACAAGTCCTTAGCGTATCTTACTAATTCGGTCTCAGGAGGGTTATAAATTAGGTCGCAGACAAAAAGGTCTCTATGCAGGAATTCCCTGGGCACAGGAGAAGGATCTCCTTGTTTTAACCCTAAGGATGTCGTATTTATTATCATATCAACTTTATTGGAAACTTCTCTTAAATCATCATATCCCATACCGGTTGCTTCTACCTTAACTGAAGGAAAGTGCTTCTGCACCTGTTCTTTTAGAGATTCGGCCTTGCCTGCTGTCCTGTTTGCGATAATAATCTTTTCGGCCGATCCATTTGCAGCAGCAAAAACAACAGCCCTGGCAGCCCCCCCTGCACCAAGTATAAGTATTGAACGACCAGATACTGATTGGCCTGCCTCATGCAAGGAAGTTATAAAACCAATACCATCTGTGTTGTAACCCAACAACCTCTCTCCGGAAACTTTTATGGTATTGACAGCCCCTATCATCATTGCCTCCTTCGACAATTCCGAGAGATACGGTATAACTCCCTCCTTATGTGGGACAGTAACATTAAGCCCTGCTATATTTAGTGCAGATATCGCTTTTATTGCAACATCAAGCCGTCCCACCTCCACTGGTAACGGGACATAACAACAATCAAGGCCAAGATAATCAAAAGCGGCATTATGAAAAACCGGTGAGAGACTATGACTTACAGGCCATCCAATAATTCCAAAGACCTTAGATTTCCCTGTAATTTTCATGTTATATTATATCATGTAATAGTCGGAAAACAATATACGCATCACTTGACAACTTGCAGACTCCTTAATTCCCTGAAAATATAGTGTAATCCGGAGGCTGCTGTCGTTGCAACGGTAACCCCAAAAAAGGCGTATAAGAAATATCCTTTTAACCCTAACAAGACAACCAGAATAGTTAAAACCTGCATGACAGTTGTAATCTTACCAAGTGTAGAGGGCCTTATCTGATAGTTATGCAGGTCAATAAATCTTATCATCACCAGTGCAACAATACCGATAAGAACATCCCTTCCCACCACAACTATCGTAACCCACATGGGGATCATATTTAAAACTGATAGTGTAACAAACGAGGATATGAAGAGGAGTTTATCCGCAATCGGATCAAGATATGCCCCAACTTTAGTTTTACATCCCCACGTACGCGCAATAAATCCATCCAGCGCATCAGAGATTCCGGCAGCCACGAGAACTCCAAGGGCATAGATGTCATGGCCACGCAAGAGTAAGACAATAAAAAGCGGGATTAAGAATATCCTTACTACAGTAATTAGATTGGGTAGATTCTTCAACTAAAACAATCTTCAGTCAGTATACCTGCCCTTGTATAGATACCTGCCAAGAGGCTTATTAAAACTGCTGAAATCTCCTTCGCCGGAATCTGACCGGACAGCCTTCCGGAATACATTTACCTTGGCACTCAAATCATCTAAATTATGTAGTATAATAGCCTCTAAAGTCTGTGGCATCTTGGGTGAACCCCACTCATATGTCCCCTGATGGCTTAATATTATGTGTCTCACGAGCATGGCAAGTTTCGCAGGAAAGTCTCCGATTAGACGGATCTTCTCATCCACCATTTCTACCCCTATCACTATGTGGCCGATCAGTCTGCCTTCGTCAGTGTAGTCAAGACTCCTCTTATATTTTAATTCCCGGACCTTGCCAATGTCATGCAAAATGGCCCCTGTAACAAGAAGGTCTAAGTCAATCTCAGCATAACGATTCTTTATATCCTTACACAGATCAACAATCTCAAGAGAGTGTTCAAGTAACCCTCCTAAAAAGGCATGATGTATATCCTTGGCTGCCGGTGCTATTTTAAACAACGCCATGAATTCTTTATCTTCATAGAATAGGATCAGCAATCTTTGTAAATAGGGATTCCTGAGATCAGTAATGACAGTATAAAGTCTTTTCTCCAGCGCATCAAAGTCATATTCTGACACAGCAACAAAATCCTTTAGTTCAACTATATCGTCCACTATCTTCTCAATCGCCTTTATGTTGATCTCCTTTGTACCCTGATAACTGTTAACAGCCCCTTTGATCATTACAAAATCATCTATAGTGAACCTGCCGGAAAACTCTTCAACATTATCCCATACCTTACAATCAATAGTTCCGGTTCTGTCGCAGAGCCTCAGCATCAGGTAAGGCTTCCCGTCTTTTCTGACAAGTTGCTGCTTTCCCTTGACTAAGAAGATGTCTTCGACCCCTTCACCGTCTTTTATATTGGCGATCTCACTTATAAATTTTGTCTTCATATTAATACCTTGAAAAATTATATGGAATAGTAACATGGCTGTCAACCCATGTCTTTTGTTTGACAAGCACATCCCGCTTTGTTACCATCCAGTAAATCCTTTCATAGGGAGGTTATGTCATGAAACTCAAGACTATAGAGCAACACATACTCGATCAGCAGCGCAAATATCCAGGGGCATCAGGTGGGTTTTCCGGGCTTCTTTATGACATAGCACTGGCTGCAAAGATTATAGGTAAACAGGTTAATATGGCAGGTCTGGTTAATGTCATCGGTGCAACAGGGGATGTAAACATTCAGGGTGAGGTTGTGCAGAAGATGGATACATATGCCAATGATCTCCTGATCAACATTCTTACAAACGGTGGTAAGGTCTGTGCCATTGCCTCAGAGGAGAATGAGAATATAGTTGAGATTCATGATGAGTTCCTCGTTGGGAAATATGCAATAAACATGGACCCTCTGGACGGTTCATCTAATATCGGCGCTAATGTGAGTATCGGGACAATATTCTCGATCCACCGCAAGATCAGCAAGGGACATAAGGGGTCGGAAGAAGATTGTCTTCAGAAGGGCACTAAACAGGCATGTGCCGGTTATGTCATTTATGGGTCATCTACGATGCTTGTCTACACAACAGGTACAGGGGTGCATGGATTTACATTAGATCCGACTGTAGGTGAATTTATACTTTCGCACGAGAATATACAGATGCCGGAGCCGTGCAAAATATATAGTGTAAATGAAGGAAATTATAATTACTGGGATAACGGGACAAAAAAATATATAGAATCTCTGAAAGAGGTGGATAAAACCTCAAATCGGCCGTACACTTCACGGTATATTGGCTCGCTCGTGTCAGACTTCCACAGAAACCTCTTATATGGCGGAATCTTCCTCTATCCGGCGGACTACAAAAAGGATCCCAAGAAACCGGAAGGGAAGCTCAGGTTACTATTTGAGGCATCGCCGATTGCATTTATTGCTGAACAGGCAGGAGGATATGCAACCACAGGAACTCAGAGGATACTGGACATAGAGCCGAAACATCTCCACCATCGGGTTCCGCTTATTGTGGGGAATAAGAGCGAAGTTTTAAGGTATGAAGAGTTTTTGAAGAGGGGTTAAGGTTCTATTCCAACGATCTCAAACCTCTTCACATCAACAAGACCTTTATCAGTAATCTTTAGCTCAGGTATTACGGGGAGGGCAAGAAAAGATAGTTTAATGAATGGGGATAATGGCTTTACTCCAAGCCCCCTGGCAATAGTTAAGAGCTTTTCCTCTTCTTTCACAACATCTTCAAGAGATTTGTTTGAGAGTAATCCTGCTATTGGCAAGGAAAGTCTGCCTAAAACCTCTCCTCCCTTAACTATTACATGACCGCCTCCCATCTCAATAATCTCCTTAACCGCTTTATACATATCCCTGTCATTGGTCCCTGCAACGATTATATTGTGTGAGTCATGAGATACTGACGATGCGAGTGCGCCCTCCTTAAGTCCGAATCCACGGACGAACCCAATCCCGATATTACCTGTTGCATTGTG
>MHEI01000077.1:21342-33829 GCA_001805165.1 Nitrospirae bacterium RBG_16_43_11
TATATATCTGGCTCCGAATAAGTTCTATAACCCTTACCTTTCTGCCATTAATCCTGATCTTAAACCGTTCAGGTGCGAAGTCTTTTACCCTCATCGTCTTCTTCATCATGTCATCTTCAACATGAGGAATGTCGCAAGCTAACTTACCTTCTCTAACAACCAATTTCCCATCTTTGACTACACTTTTTACCCTGAAATCTTTCAGATCATTCACTGCAACTATATCTGCACGATAACCAGGTGCTATAGCGCCTGAATCATTTCTCATAAATATCCTGGCAGGATTTATCGTAATCATGCTGATTGCCATAACAGGATCCAGACCAAGACTAACAGCCCTGCGCAGGATATGATCCATATGGCCTCTGTTCAGAAGGTCATGGGGATGTTCGTCATCAGTAACAAACATACACCTCCGGTATGTAGACTGATTAACCACCGGGAGTAAATCCTCCATATTCCTTGCAACAGACCCCTCACGTATCATCAGATACATACCAAGCCTGAGCTTCTCTATAGCCTCTTCCTTAGATGTAACCTCATGATCGCTGCGGACACCGGATGCAATGTATGCATTCAGATCTTTTCCTGAAAGCTGAGGGGAGTGTCCATCAATGGGATAACCCCTTTTTTGTGCAGCTAATAATTTCCCAAGTGATGTTTCATTTCCATTTAGCACACCAGGGACGTTCATTACTTCTGCAAGACCTATCACACCATCCCACTGAAGCATCTCTTCAATCTCTTTTGACGAGAATGCCGCACCGGATGTCTCAAGATGAGTGGCAGGAACACAGGATGAGGCCATTACAAATAGATTTAGGGGGATGTCCCGGCATGATCTGAATAAGCACTTTATACCCTCCAGGCCCATTACATTGGCTATTTCGTGAGGATCACAGATTACTGTGGTAGTACCATGAGGGATGACAGCCCTTGCATACTCAGGGACTGAGAGCATTGAGCTCTCTATATGGACGTGGGCGTCAATAAAACCAGGTAGAAGATACAGACCTTCTGCATCATGAATCTCTATACCATCGCGGTAATAATCACCAACCCCTGCTATCACATTATTACATATTGCTATATTTGCCTTGTATACCTCTCCTGTTAATACATTTACAACCTTTCCTCCACGCAGGAGGAGGTCAGCCGGCCTCATTCCCCTTGCTACTTCAATCCGGCGTCGCAGGCTATGTACTTTACTTACTAATAAGTTCATCATAAATCCCGCAATCAGATATCACCTTGCAGATTTTGTTGTGAGTTCATATCTCCAGAATTTTAGGAGATTTTGTAAGATTTATCACCCCGTCTGGCTGTACAACAACCATATCTTCCAGTCTGACACCACCAATCCCTTTGTAATACAATCCTGGTTCTACTGTAACTACATGACCTGTACAAAGGATATCCGTCTTCTTACTAATCCTTGGCGGCTCATGCACTTCCAGTCCCACACCATGACCAGTACCATGGAAAAATCCCTGCATCCTTCCATCAATCTCACCACTCTCAAATCCGGAGTTTTTAAAATGCAGCAGGATTGACTCGTGGACATCCTTGCCGTTTACTCCATTCTTAATCATTGAAAACGCAACCTCCTGTGCGGCAGATACCGCTTCAAACATTTTCTTTAACTCATCAGATGCAGTGCCTCTGACAACCGTACGTGTTATATCGGCATAATAGCGGCTTTTTACAGATCGTGGAAAGACATCTATAATAATAGGAACATTAGCCCTGAGTTCCCCGCTCCCTTCATTGTGAGGAAACGATGAATCCTCTCCACATGCGACAATGGTATGCTGTGCTATCACAGAATTTTCCAGCAGAGAAATGTCTATCTTTTTCTTAACATCTTCAGAAGTAATGTTTTTGTTCCCTGAATACAGATAGCCATCCCTTATCTCCGTTTGTCTTATAAAATCCATACCCCTGCCTACTGCACATTCTGTAAGGCGCAAGGCTTCTTCTATATATCTTATTTCATCATTACTTTTAATAAGTCTTCCTTCAATAAAAGGATCCGGCTTAACCTCTATGTCATAACCTTTATCCTGCAGAAGAAGCGCATTTCTAATCCCGAAATATGCCGGCACTACAAGGCTCTTTATTCCTCTTTCTTTCAGAAACTCATGTAATACATCTATAGTGTTGGGACTCTCTGTCCCTGAATTCTTTGCCGACTCTTCATATCCTGAATACGATAGCGCTGAACTCACTTTAGCCTGCGACTTTGCCCTGTCCAGTTCAAGGTCACTCATGATGATTATCTTTTCATCGCCGATCTGAATAAAAATAAACGGATCAGGTGCAAGAAATTCCGTTGCGTAGTACAGGTTTGAATCTGACTCACTGGAAGAGATCATTAAAGTTGCTACTTGTATTTTCATATTTTTTATGTTAATACATAAACTGTCTAAAATCAAAATATATGTTATTTGTACATTAGCTGATATTACATGAGCACGGACGATAGAAGAAAACATAGACGCGAGCTTATATCACCGCATCTTAAGGTTGTAGCGCCGGATAGTGAACAATCCTTCGGCGCCTTTATAACTAATATAAGCGGCGGTGGTGTCGAGGTCTATTCTGACAGCAGATTAGAGCAGGGGCAGAATGTAGATCTTTATATTTCGTTTGAAACAGACCCTAAGACCGGGAAAGATGAAATAGTAAAAGGTCATGTACGGTGGGTAAAACTATTCGGCAGCCGATTCCTTATTGGCATTGCATTCAAAGACATAAATATTAATGACCACCCAACCCTTTCAGGATTCTTAGATTTCGTCAGTAAGTAGTAATCCGGCAGATACCTCCTTAAAGTTTACATCCCCCATATCCGAAAAAGTTTATGCAATAAAACGACTCTAAAACTTGAAGGGAGGTGATTAGTACAAAAATATAAAATTATCAGGAGGAATCATAAAATGTTTATCTCTCACCATATGAAAAGACTTTTAACTGCCTCACTAATGGGTATTGTGTTTGTAGCCCATCCCATATCAACAGTATATGCAGGAGAATTAGCAAAGATTACCTGGAGTTCTATACTTCCGGAACAAACCAATATTTCGGTACAGCAACAACAGGTAATGAAAGGCCTGGAAGTTACACTTGCAGAGCTTGATTTCGTAATTGACAGAGAAATAAAGAGTAATATGATCACAACTGACACAGACTTTACTGTCAGTGAAGATGTATCTCTTGTATACGACTATCTAATGTATCGCATATTTGAATTAATTAAGGTTGATAACAAGATCCGGGAAGAGCTCGCCGCCCGGGAAGCATCCTTTAAGAATACTGACGTGACAATGGATGTGGTAAAAAAACACTTCTCTGTAAAAGAAGATTATGAAAATAAAGAGGCAGTTTTCTTTACATTAGTAGATAATCTCAGACATGCACTTTACATTAAAGACCTTCGGGCTGACGCAAGAATTTTGCAAAGTTCTTTAAAGGAATTTAAAACCGCGATGAACCGTTATTCATCATACCGTGACAGGCTTGCTTCAAGGTAGAGAATAAATCATGTCATGTCTTGTAATAGGCCGCATCCTTAAATAAAGGATGTGGCCTTTTTATTTCGCCTGAAGATGTTCCTAAGCACGGGTCCATCTTAAATACCTTAGTAACCATGCTTTCTGAGGAGATAACCTGAGATATCAGTATTTGAATAATCCTTGAAGAACTAATAGAATTGTCTTAATTTGGAGAGATTGAGTCAAACTCTTCTGTTGATATTACTGCTGGAGTTTCCGGCAACCTTACGGCGCCTATATATCTCTTTACATAGTAAGGCTCATTAATATTTGTTACTGTAACCTTCTTTGACCTTGATGAAGCATGAACCATTTTACCACCACCAATATAAATACCGACATGGGATGGAAACTTTGCATATGTCCTAAAGAAGATTAAATCTCCTATCTTTAACTCTTTCTTTGAGACTTTAATACCGGCCTTAAACTGTTCTCTTGCTGTCCTTGGGAGTTCAATACTGAAATACCTGTAAACCATTTGCACATAGGCAGAACAATCAATGCCGGCCAGTGTTGTCCCGCCAAATCTATATGGCACTCCCAGGTATTCTGTCGCTGTGTCTACTATGCTGGTAAACCAATTTGCATCGTTTGCTGCAGTTTCGATTCTATCTTCCGTAAAGCCCTCAGTCAATGGCTCTACACCCTCTTCCTGAGAGGCCGCCGCTGCTTCACCTTCATTATCTACTTTTGCAACCTCTACCTCTTCAGCAGAATCCTCTACAATAATAGGCTCATCATCAACCTTAATACCCGGTACCTTTAATTTCTGGCCTATTTTTACAAAACTCCCGGAAAGATTATTTATCCTCTTAACTTCACGTACAGATACACCATATTTCTTAGATATCCTGTAAAGGTTCTCTCCCTTCTTAACCTTATGAGTAATAAGGGTATTATTACTCAAATTATCAGTCTTTTCAGCAATATCTCCCTTTTTATTAGTCACTTTGTTATTACTTGATTTGACAGAGACTTTATTTGGGACAACGATACGGTCTCCAGGGTGTATTCCTGACCCTTTAAGGCCATTTGCCTGCTTTATCTGTTTTACAGAAACACCATAATTCTTTGCTATCTTATAAAGTGTTTCTCCCTTTTTGACCTTATGCCGCTGGCCCGCACTTCCATCAACTGATAGTATATGAATGGATAGAAGGCACAATATTATGATATAGAATATCTTACGCATTAACGTAAATAATCCTTCCTTATTATAATAATATAAAAGAGTATAAATTAAGTTATCGGGTTGCTATTGCAACGACTTGATACTACTGATGATTTACCAAAGATGAACACAGTAACGTTATATAATAAGTCACTGTTTGTCAAGTAAAATATCTACGGCTTCCCCTTTAATAAAATTGTCCAAAGACCTTATCTGCTCCTCATCTAAAGGACCTCCCTGATCCTTAATCCATGCAGGCATCTCGGTTCCCTTAATACCATTTTTAATCATTTCATGAATAACATCTCTGTCTATTTCCCTTAATTTATCTATTCCGGATGCCGTCCGCCCATGACAAAAGGTACACGCTGCATCATAAAGTTCTTTTCCCTTTTTATTAAGTGCAGGATAAAAATGGCATGCGCCGCATTTTTCAGAGAATAACGATTCATTAACATTAAATGTAGTGTGCATTGATGGTGTTACTGTTGCACTTATAGTGAGTTCTTTTACAGACTCTACCGGGTCATTGGAAACGACAGTTATTGTTCTTGAAACATTAGCTGCACGCCCTTGGGAATCATAGGATACCTTTATCTCCCCCTTCTCACCTGGTTTTACAACATTGGAACTGACAAGGGCTGCTGTGCAGCCACACGATGTCGTAACCTCCTTAATCCAAAGGTCTTCTGTTCCCTTGTTCTCAAAAACGAATGTATGTTCCACTGTCTTTCCCTGAAGCACACTTCCAAAGTCATGGTGGTCACTGATAAAGCTAATCCGTGGACCTTTTTCTGCGAACGACATGGTTACTGCAGTTACAAGCAGAATAATCACGAAAATAAGGTACTTTTTCACTTTACCTTACCTTCTAATATTTTGTTAATGACTGAGCTGACATTGGCAAGGGAGTTATCTTTAATGAATATATTCCCGTCAAGTATTACAGCCGGTGTACTCTTTGCACCATAACTCTTAGCCAAATCACGTCCATCAAGCACCACCTTTTTCTTTGCGCCGGATTTAAGCCCCTTCTGAAATTTATCAACATTAAGTCCAATTGTCTTTGCTATAGAAATGAGCACATCGTGGTTAGCGCCATCTTTCCTCTGATAATATATAGCATCGAATATGGCCCTCTTCATCTCCTCCCCTTTGCCTTCGGACTTTGCCAGCTCATAAGCCTCTACCGGGATTACGGAGTCTTCATATATTATTGGATATCCCATAGACGTAATTTTTAACTTGTCTCCATATTCCCGCTGCAGGAGCGGTACTACTACAGAATCAAACTGGTGGCAGTGTGGACAGAAGAAATCAAAGAATATGGTCATTTTCACTTTACCCTTTTCATGGGTACTTTTCTTATCAGGAACAACAGTATATTTTTCATCCGCTCCTCCCTGCACTCCTTTATTGTCAGCGGCAAATACTGACGTACTGATAAATATCAATGCAACAATTACAGCAACCTTTTTTAACATAACCTTCTCCTTCCGGATTTGAAATGATCGTAGCCATGTGGTTCAATTTCAGTCTCTTTTCTATTTTCTCCCACTAATCTAATCCCTTTTACAGAAGGAACTATCTCACCAATAATTGTAAACTTTACACGCTCCCGCTTGGATATAGTTTCTAATTTAGTCCTATTCTTTCCCTTAATAGTAAAAAGCAGCTCATAGTCTTCTCCTCCATATAATGCAAAAAATAAAGGGGCCTTTGCAAGCCTTTTCCTGATAGTATGAGGCACCTCAGGTAACGGTAGAAGATTCGCATAAATACGTGCCCCAACGCTGCTTCTTTCGCAGATATGACCAAGGTCAGACAGCAATCCGTCACTTATGTCTATTGCAGCCGTTGCCAGGTTATTTTCGCTTAGGATAATTCCCTCTCTTACCCTGGGCACCGGACGGAGGTGAGATTTCATAAAATCTTCAGAGGGAGTTTTCATTGATAATCCGATAGCAGAACTGCCGGGAACTCCAGTTACATATATAAGATCACCCACCTTAGCGCCGGATCTCAGGAGAGCTTTGCCTGATGAAACCTCCCCTATTATTGTAGTATCTATTGTTACTCCCCCCTTCGACCCGGATAAGTTACCTCCTACAACTGACACTCCGTATTTTGTTGAAATATCAGCAACGCCGTCAAGCAATTTGTCTATCTCTTTTACGGATATTTTAGGCGGAAGAGCTATTGAAAGAAGTAGATATTTGGGCAAACCGCCCATGGCTGCAATATCACTTATTGAAACAGCGACGGACTTCCAGCCAATATCATAAAACGTACAATACTTCCTCGAAAAGTGAATGTTTTCTCTGATGGTATCTGTGGAAAATAGCAGCGCCTTCCGGGATGAGGGATTGATTATAGCAGCGTCATCCCCAATCCCGATGGCTATTGAACGGTCATTTGTGGGAAACTTGTTCTTTATGCGTTGTATTAGTCCGGCTTCTCCAATTTGCTCAATATACATTCAACGTTTAGTTACTCTTTTAGGTGACTTTTTTGCTCTCTTTGATTTAAATCCCTTAAGGGCAAGCGGCAACACATCATCCATCTTTTCAACCAAATGGAACTGCATAACCTTGCGTATATTTTTGGGGATATCATCAAGGTCTTTCTCATTCTTCTTTGGCAATATAACCTCTTTTATACCCGCCCTTTTTGCTGCAAGAATTTTCTCTTTAAGGCCGCCGATTGGTAAAACCCGCCCCTGCAGGGTTACTTCCCCTGTCATTGCTACCTTATGATTTACAGCCTTGTTCATGAAAATAGATGCAATGGCAGTTGCCATTGTTATACCTGCAGAAGGACCATCCTTCGGAGTAGCGCCGGCAGGCACATGTATGTGAATATCATATCTGTTAAACATATCTACTTTTATACCAAGATCCTTTGCCCTTGAGCGGATATAGCTTAAGGCTGCCTGCGCAGACTCCTTCATAATCTCACCCAGTTGACCGGTCAACGTAAGGGTGCCCTTTCCCTTCATTATAGTAGCCTCAATATAGATTATGTCTCCGCCGGCCTCAGTCCATGCCAGACCTGTAGAAACACCGACCGTATCCTTTTCCTGCTCGGTTTCCGGCAGAAACCTCGGGGCGCCAAGATATTTATTCAGATTGTTCGGGTTGATTCTGTAAGTCCGTACCTTGCCTTCTGCAATCTGTTTTGCAACCTTACGGTAGACATTGGCAATCTCGCGTTCAAGGTTCCTGACACCTGCCTCCCTTGTATATTCTCCTATAATACGCTTTAAAGTTTCATTAGATATCAGTGCATCATTTTCTTTTATGCCATGCTCTTCAAGCTGCCGTGTCATGAGATAGTTTCTTGCAATCCCAAGTTTCTCTTCTTCTGTATAACCTGAAAGGTGGATTATCTCCATCCTGTCTCTCAAAGGCGGCAATATTGGATCTATGAGGTTCGCTGTTGTAATGAACATGACACTTGACAGATCAAATGGGACCCCAAGGTAATGGTCACTGAATGCATTATTCTGTTCAGGATCAAGTACTTCAAGCAACGCTGCAGATGGGTCACCACGGAAGTCCATACCAACCTTGTCTATCTCATCCATCATAAACACCGGATTGTTAGTCCCCGCCTGTTTGATACCCTGGATGATTCTTCCCGGAAGCGCTCCTACATACGTCCTGCGGTGACCACGGATCTCTGCCTCATCACGAATACCACCAAGTGATATCCTTACGAACTCCCTTCCCAGCGCCTTTGCAATAGACTTACCAAGTGATGTCTTGCCAACTCCGGGAGGTCCGCAGAAACAAAGTATCGGCCCTTTCATCTTCTCTTTAAGTTTTCTTACACTCAGATATTCGAGAATACGTTCCTTGACTTTTTCAAGGTCATAGTGGTCTTCATTCAACACCTTAGAGGCCGCCTTGATATCAAGATTATCTGCTGTGCCCTTACTCCACGGTATTTCAACCATCCATTCAAGGTATGTACGCACAGTTGATGCCTCAGCACTGTCAGGATGCATCTTCTCAAGACGTTTTAATTGCTTGTCTACCTCCTTCAACACCTTCTCAGGCATTTTCGCCTCTTCTATCCTTTTCCTGAACTCGTTGACCTCTTCCTGTCTTTCATCCAAATCACCGAGTTCTTTTTGTATAGCCTTGAGCTGCTCCCTTAAGTAATACTCACGCTGCGTCTTGTCTATCTCACCCTTAGCCTCAGCCTGTATCTTCTGCTGCATCATCAGAACATCCAGTTCTTTTGTCAGAATCTCACTAACCTTTTTTAACCTCTGAACAGGATCATTAATCTCCAAAACCTCCTGCGCTACTTCAACCTTAAGGCCAAGATTGGATGTTATAATATCTGAAAGGCGCCCGGGGTCTTCAATATTCTCAATAATCACCATAATATCCGGCAGAAGCACCTTGCCAAGCGTAACCATCTTCTCAAGCTGCTCTTTTACATTCCGCATAAGGGCCTCAACTTCAAGCGTGACATCTACTTTCTTAGGCTCCTTAAGTTTATCTATCTCAACATTGTAGTACGGCTCCGTCTGAAGGTACTTCGTAGTCTTTGCCTTCGCAATTCCCTGAACAAGTATCTTTATCCTCCCATCCGGTAGTTTAAGCATCCTTGTTATCAAACCTACAGTACCAACCTTATAGATATCCTGCGGTGTGGGATTCTCCACTTCAAGCATTTTCTGTGCAACTAAGAATATAAGACGGTTTGATGCAAGGGCTGCCTCAATCGCCTTGATGGACATTTCACGGCCAACAAAAAGGGGAAGCAGCATATACGGAAATATTACTATGTCCCTTACCGGAAGGAGCGGTAACTTGTTGGGTATATCAATCTGTCCAAAATCCTGCTCTATTGGTTCTGCCACTTTACTGGCCTCCTTTTTATATTGTAAAGGTTCAAACCCCTTTTATATTCACAGCTTTAGTGTCTTTAAATAATTCCTGAAACTCTCTCCAAACTCTTCGTTCTTCAGTCCAATCTCTACGGTCGCCTGTAGAAACCCTAATTTATCCCCTGCATCGTATCGCTTTCCCTGAAATTTATACCCGTAAACAGGCATCGTCTTCACAAGCTCCCTCAGTGCGTCTGTAAGCTGTATTTCCTTTCCCCTGCCGGGTTCTGTTTTCTCAAGAAGACCAATGATCTCGGGGGCAAGTATGTATCTTCCTATTATTGCAAGATTCGACGGGGCATCTTCTATACTGGGCTTCTCAACCATATCATATATCTTATATACCCCATCTGCAATAGGTACGGCTTTTATTATACCATAACTGGATACCTGACTTCTATCAACTTCCTGAACCGCTATTACGCTTGCTCCGTACTTATTATATATTTCCAGCATCTGTTTGAGTACCGGCACTTCTGAATCTATTATGTCATCACCAAGGAGTACAGCAAAAGGTTCATCTCTGACAAGATTTTTTGCACAGAGAATAGCATGACCAAGCCCCAACGCCTCTTTTTGCCTGACGTAGCATATATCCACCATATTCGATATTTTTTTTATCTCCGCTAATAATTTTTTATTCCCTTTTTCTTTAAGAACATTCTCAAGTTCATAAGATATATCGAAATGGTCCTCAATGGCACGCTTCCCCCGGCCTGTAATAATGATTATCTCTTCTATACCGGAAGCAATAGCCTCCTCCACAACATACTGGATCAGAGGCTTGTCGACCAGGGGGAGCATTTCCTTGGGAGATGCCTTAGTTGCCGGAAGAAATCTTGTACCTAATCCTGCGGCAGGGAAAATTGCCTTCTTTACGGGGCGTACCGCCATATTAACATCTGCTCCCAATTAAGTTTCTGAAATATCCCCAATAATAGCTATTGTATGTTACAAAAATGAGGTAGAAAAGTCAATGAACAGAACTCTTCTCTTTAACAGATAAAACCTTTAACATCTCAAATATATACCTGACCTGCTTTTCTACATCCTCCTCAGATATTGAGGTATCAATTATGTAATCAGCATATTTTTTCTTTTCTGTAACAGGCATCTGGGTATTTATCCTTTCCAGTGCCTCTTCTCTCGATAAGTTGTTCCTGTTCATTAAACGGCTTATCTGCAATTCTTCATTTACATATACCAGAATAACAATATCAACCATTTCATATGCGCCTGTCTCAATCAGGAGGGCTGCATCAAGAATAACAACAGCATGGGGATACACTTCTACTATCTTTTTCTTTAAGTTAGCTGCCTCTTCTAATATTTTTGGATGCATTATGGAGTTTAAAATAGTCCTTTTTGCAGCGTCCTGAAAGACAATACTACCGAGCATCTGCCTGTTTATATTACCATCCGGCAACAGGATGCCCCTGCCAAAAGCTTCCACTATCTCCTCCCACGCAGGAAGTTCATGTTTAACAATCTCATGCGCAATGACATCAGCATCTATGATAAAAGAACCGAGTGCGCGGAACATTGCTGATACCAGACTTTTCCCTGTTGCTATACCACCTGTAAGACCTGCAAAGACCATATAAATCTTTTATCATACTAAACCGTAATAAACAATAGAGTAAGACGGGCAATGCACACCTTACTAATGTTTCAACATATTGACACTATTCAACAATTAGAGTAACCTACCTCCGATGACACCGGAACAGCAGGAGACATATGAACAGGGCAGGACTTACTTTGAGCAGGGTAAGTTAAATGATTCATTAAGATGCTTCCTTGAGCTGATTAAGGATAATTCTCACAGGTTCGCGGATGTACATAACAAGGTAGGTGTAATATATCATCATAAGGGTATTCTGGAGAACGCAATTGCAAGTTTCGAAAAGGCGCTGAGGGTAAATCCATCGTATACAGAAGCCGCTATCAACCTGTCAATCGTCTATAATGAGCTTGGGAAATATGAAGAGGCAAGCAAGATATTTCACATGGCGGTAAAAACCGTCTCTAAGGCCCGTAAGATAAAAGATCCTTATATTGAAGGTAAGCTCGCAAATGAACATGCACATCTTGGGAGCCAGTATTATGATCTTGGCAGATATAAAGAAGCAATCATTGAATATAAGAAGGGATTAAAACTCCGCCCATGGTTCGCAGATATAATCACCCAACTTGGTATTGCTTATAGAGACAACGGTGAATTTGAGAAGGCTATCGAAACCTTTCAAAAAGCCATTGAAATCAATCAAAGACACCTGCCGGCTGTAATAAACCTTGGAATAACTTACTACATGATGGGATTTGTAGACCTTGCCCTCAGGGAGTGGAAAAATGCACTTGCAATAGACCCCGATAACAGGGATGCTAGGGTATACATCTCCTTAGTATCAAGCGCCAGATATTAATGCAATCCAAATGTTACTTTCTGTAAATAGACTCAAGACACACTTTACAACCCCGGATGGCGTAATACGCGCTGTTGATGATGTAAGCTTTAAGGTTGATAAAGGAAAAGTCATGGGACTCGTAGGTGAGTCCGGGTGTGGCAAGAGTATGACAGCCCTCAGTTTGATGCGGCTTGTACCTCCTCCTGGCCGGATCGTCTCCGGCGAAATGTTTTTTGACGGACACGACCTTTTAAAACTAAACAGTGAAGAGATAAGGAAACTAAGAGGAAACCGTATGGCTATGGTCTTTCAGGACCCTATGACCTCGCTGAACCCTGTCTTTAGTGTTGGGAACCAGATTGCGGAAATACTCCGGGTTCATAAAGGCTTAAAGAGGTCTGAGGCACTTGATAAGGCGCAATTTCTGCTTCAACGCGTTGGCATACCAGAC